>JACPLM010000008.1 GCA_016186525.1 Candidatus Nealsoniibacteriota bacterium
TATGGACTTTGATGAAATCAAAAATTTAATAGAAATTGACGGAGGCAAATTTATTATCGTGGAAAACGGAAAACCTACGATAGTTATTGCTAGTTTTGAGGAATACAAGAAGAAATTGATTGGCAGTAAAGCTCCTGTCGCTAACTCTGCCAAAAAACCAATACCGAAAGAATTGCAGGGGGAAGATTTAAAAATTGAAGATTTGCCCTTGTAGTTCTTAAAGTACTTGACTTTTTTTCTTAATTTAATATAATGATAATTAGCGTTAAAATTAATAATAATTAATAGAATATACAAATAAAACATATGGCGGAAAAAGCAAAATTCGAAAGGGGCAAGCCCCATGTTAATGTCGGGACTATAGGTCACGTTGATCACGGCAAAACTACCTTAACGTCAGCAATATTGCACGTTTTAAGCCTTAAGGGCTTTAAAGCGAAAGAGAAATCAGTTGACGAAATAGACGCAGCTCCAGAGGAAAAAGCAAGAGGGATTACGATTTCAATTACTCACTTGGAGTATGAGTCAGATAAGAGGCATTATGCTCACATTGATTGCCCTGGTCATGCTGATTATATCAAAAACATGATTACGGGAGCCGCTCAAATGGACGGAGGAATATTGGTGGTTTCAGCTCCTGACGGCCCAATGCCTCAAACAAGGGAACACATTCTTTTGGCGCGCCAAGTAGGGCTTCCTTCAATAGTCGTATTTTTGAATAAATGCGATGCTGTTGACGATCCAGAAATTATTGATTTAGTTGAATCCGAAATAAGAGAACTTTTGAAGAAATACAAGTTCCCGGGAGACACAACTCCAATTATCAGAGGTTCTGCCTTAAAGGCCTTAGAAGCGAAATCTGCAGATGACGAAGCGGCAAAGCCAATTCTTGAATTAGTTAAAACTTTAGACGAATACATACCCGAACCCATCAGAGAAACCCAAAAGCCGTTTTTGATGGCTATTGAGGATGTCTTTTCAATTGAGGGCCGCGGAACAGTAGCTACCGGCAGAATTGAGAGAGGCGTCGTCAAGCCAAACGAAGAAGTGGAATTGGTTGGCGTTAAACCGACCGGTAAAACAACCGCAGTGAGCATTGAAATGTTCCAGAAGATATTAGATGAAGGGATTGCCGGAGATAATGTCGGCATTCTTTTGAGGGGATTAAAGAAGGAAGATGTGGAGAGAGGCCAGGTTTTAGCAAAACCGGGTTCCATTACTCCTCATACCGAATTTGACGGCGAAGTTTACATTTTAGCCAAAGAGGAAGGCGGACGCCATACTCCATTCTTTTCCGGCTACAAGCCCCAATTTTATATCAGAACGACCGATGTGACAGGAGATGTTGTTTTGCCCGAAGGCACTGAAATGGTTATGCCGGGAGATACCGTAAATTTAAAAATTAAATTAATTGTTCCCGTTGCCTTGGAAGAGCAGCAAAGGTTCGCCATCAGAGAAGGCGGAAAGACCGTGGGAGCAGGCGTTGTAACTAAAATTACAAAATAATGGCCAAGACAGAAGCTGTTTCTCAAGCGCAAGCGAAACTCCGCATTAAGCTTAGGGCTTATGATCACAAGGTGATTGATAAGTCAGCTCGCGAAATTTGTGAGACTGCTTTACGTTATGGCGCTGAAATATCGGGACCAGTGCCCTTGCCGACAGAAATCAACAAATTCACCGTTAACCGATCGAGTTTTGTGCATAAGGATGCCAGAGAGCAGTTTGAAATGAGAACGCACAAACGGCTGATTGATATTTTAAATCCCAACCCTAAAGTGATTGACGCTTTAATGGGCCTTACGCTGCCGGCAGGCGTTGACATAGAAATAAAAATGTAACTCGAGTTCGCATCAGAAACTCCCTTACGGGAGTTTTTGATTTTTAGTGCATGCTATTGACAGGTGGTGTACATCGTATATACTTAAGGTATATGGCAAAAGCTGTTATCAATATCAAAACCGATAAAGAGGTGAAGGCGAATGTCCAAAAGCTGGCCGAAGAGCTTGGCATTTCTTTAAGCGACATTATCAACGCCTCTTTAAGGAATTTTATCCGCTTGCGCGAAGTGCGGATTTCTTCAGTTCCTCAAATGACCATGGAGTTGGAAAAACTTCTTGGTCCCGTCGAGAGCGATATTAAAGCTGGCAAGAATCTTTCTTCCGGTTTTTCTTCGCCAGAAGCAATGGAAAGCTATCTCAATTCCTTATGAGGGTCAGATTCCATAAGAATTTCGAAAAGCAGTATAAGAAATTAAGAGAAAATGAGCAATCGCGTGTTAGGGATCGCCTCTCTTTATTTTTAAGGGACGAATTTGACCCGATTCTTAATAACCATCCTCTTGCGGGTAAATATAAAGGATATCGCAGTATTAATATAACAGGAGACCTCCGGACACTTTACAAATATCAAAATCCGTCTGTTTGTATTTTCGTCACAATTAATACGCACAGTAATTTATATAAATAACGTTACCAATCAAAAACTCCCATAAGGCCTGCCTGCCGCAGGCGGGGAGTTTTTGATTTTCAAAACGGTATGTTGTTGACATATTTTTTGGTTGGAGTATACTTGACACTATGAAGCACGTCGCTTTAATTTGACGGGCTAAATAGAAGAGTACTAACCGAAATTCAAATTGCGGGGTTAGTGCCCCGTCTTTTATTGAATATGAAATTTATCTTAGGGAAGAAAATTAAAATGAGCCAGATATTTGATGAAAAAGGAAATGTGATTCCGGTAACTTTGGTTGAAGCCGGCCCCTGTTCTGTTACGCAAGTGAAAACTAAAGAAAAAGACGGTTACGAGGCCATGCAGATTGAGTATAAAAAGAAAAGAAGAGAAAGCCCTGCTTGGGGAGGAAAAGTTGGCGACATTATTGACGTTTCTATTTTTCACGAAGGAGACAAAGTAAAGATTTCGGGCATTTCCAAGGGAAAGGGCTTTGCCGGGCCAGTGAAAAAATGGGGATTTAAAGGCAGGCAATCTTCAACCCACGGCACAAAACACGAACTTCGGACTCCTGGTTCGACCGGAAGTTCTCAACCAGACAGAGTGAGAAAGGGCAAAAAATTTGCCGGCCGCATGGGAGCCGATAGGGTGACTGTTAAAAATTTGAAAATAGCGAAAATTGACAAAGAAAAAAATATATTGTTCGTGATGGGCGCCGTTCCAGGCCATCCAGGAACTTTTTTAGAAATTAATGGGTAAATTATGTTAATTAAGACGTATGATCAAACAGGCAAGGAGTTAGGAAGCACCCGGTTGCCAGCGGAGGTTTTTGGGGTTGAAATCAATCAGGATGTGATTCATCAAGTGGTGGTTTCTCAAGCTGCAAACCAGAAAAAAGCTGTTGCCCATACCAAAGGACGCGGAGAAGTTTCAGGAGGCGGGAAAAAGCCATGGCGGCAGAAAGGCACGGGCCGCGCCAGGCACGGTTCTACCAGGTCGCCGATATGGCGGCATGGAGGAGTGGCTTTCGGCCCCACTAAAGAAAAAGTTTTTAAGCAGAAGATTAACAAGAAGATGAAAAGAAAGGCCCTATTTATGGTTTTAACGGCAAAAGCCAAAAATAATTTGTTAATAGTTTTAGATGAGTTAAAATTAGAAACACCAAAGACTAAATTTTTAGCCGGATTAATTGAAAATTGGAAATTGAAAATTGAAAATTTTAAAGATGGTTCCTGCTTGATCGCTTTGCCGGGAATAGACAAAAATTCAATTTTAGCAACCAGAAATTTATCAAGCGTTGAAACTATCCAGGCCAAGGATTTAAATATATTGGATTTGCTTAATTTTAAATATTTATTAATGCCAAAAGATTCAATTAAAGTGATAAAAGATACTTTTGTTAAAGAATAATATGGCTTTACTTGATATATTCAAAAAGAAACCCACTCGGCAATTTAAGGGGAAAGAGGGAAAAAGGTTAGAAAAAGCAGTAAAGGTTAAGGAAGCGGAAAAGAAAGCAGAAAAAACAGAGAAGGCAGAAAAAGTCAAAAAAGTTACCGCAGACATTCCCGTAAAACCTAAGAAAATATTAGGAGAGTCTTATAAGGTTTTAAAGAGAGCCCATGTGACAGAGAAAGCCGCTAATTTGACCGAGAAAAATCAATATATTTTTGATGTTTTCCCGAGAAGCAATAAGAATCAGATAAAAAAAGCAGTTGAAGACGTTTACGGCATTGACGTGGTTGCCGTCAGGATTATTAATATTCCTAAAAAGAAAAGAAGGCTTGGCAGAATTGAAGGATGGAGGCACGGATACAAAAAAGCTATAGTTAAAATAAAAGAAGGGCAAAAAATAGAAGTTTTGCCGCGATAAAAAAGAAGATATGTTGGGTTTACGAAATCACACACAAATTTGTGGGATTTCGTAAACCCAACAATCCGCAATATGTTAAAAAACCAGGCGACAAAAGAAGATTTCAGTTTATTGACTAAAAAAAATCCGGAAAAAAGGCTGCTTTTGACTTTGCAGAAAAAGTCAGGAAGAGGCCACTGGGGGAGAATCACCGTCAGGCATCAGGGAGGCGGGGCAAAGCGCCTTTACAGGATAATTGATTTTGGCCAAGAAAAGCTTAATATAAAGGGGCGGGTTTCCGCTTTAGAATACGATCCTTATAGAACTTCTTTTATAGCTCTGGTCCAGTATGATGACGGCGATAAAAGATATGTTATTGCTCCTCAGGGAATGAAAGCGGGAGATGAAATAATTTGCCAGGAGTCAGCTGAGCCGAAAGTCGGCAATAGAATGAAATTGAAAAATATACCCGTCAACTCTTTAGTTTATAACATTGAAATTGAACCGGGCTGCGGAGGAAAGTTAGTCAAAACCGCAGGATCTTCGGCCAGAGTTTTGGCTCACGAGGGGAAATACTCTCAATTAGAGATGCCGTCCAGCGAAGTGAGAAAAATTCTTCAAGAGTGTTTTGCCACCATTGGAGCGGTTTCCAGGCCTGAACATAAGTATGCGAATTTAGGAAAAGCCGGAAGAGCCCGCCATAAGGGCGTAAGGCCGACTGTAAGGGGCACTGCCATGAATCCTGTTGACCACCCCCATGGGGGAGGCGAGGGCAAAACTCCCATTGGTTTAAAATATCCGAAAACTCCCTGGGGCAAGATTGCCAGGGGCGTTAAGACAAGGAATAGGTCTTGGACGGATAAATTTATTATAAGCAGGCGCAAAAAGAAGTAATCAAATTTATGCCAAGAAGTATTAAGAAAGGTCCATATACATCAGAAAAATTGCTGGGAAAATTGCAGAGTTTAAAGCCCGGCGCCAAAGCCATTATTAAAACATGGTGCAGGGCTTGCACTATAACTCCGGAGATGGTTGGTTTTACGATTGGAGTCCATAACGGCAAAGATCACGTGGCGGTTTATATTTCCGAAGATATGGTCGGCCACAAATTAGGCGAGTTTGCTCCTACCACTAAATTCGGCAAGCATGGAGGCAGAATGCAGAGGGAATTGGAAGCTGCGGCCGTAGAAAAAGAAGCGGCAAAGGTGGAGCAAGCTAAAGCAGAACCGGCTAAACCGGCTAAAAAATGACACTTATGGTTACAGCTAAATTGCGCAATTTACATATAGCTCCCAGGAAGGTAAGACTTGTTGCAGAATTATTAAAAGGCAAGTCGGCAGAGGAAGCCGGCGCACTTTTGAATTTTACCGTCAAGAGAGCCGCAGGGCCGATTCTTAAGCTTTTGCAATCAGCTATAGCCAACGCTAAAAATAATTTTCAGCTTGATCCCAATAATTTATACATATCCAAGATTACGGTTGATGAAGGCCCAAAAATGAAAAGATGGATGCCCCGGGCCCGCGGTTCGGCATCTGCGATTGAAAAGAAAACCTCCCACGTTTATTTGGTCTTAGACGAAATTGATAAATCCCTGTCTGCCGTTAGGCAGAAAAAAAGGCTTACTGTCTCTGCCAAAGCTTCCGCCCCCGCCCCGTTAAGCGGGGCTACGGCGGACAAGACGGCGGGCGAGGAGAAAACTCCAAAGCCGGGCAGGCAAGAGTTAAAAGCGGAAATCAAAAAGCCCGCAGCCGTAAGGGGCGCAAAAAAGATTTTCCGCAGACAAGTGTTTTAATAAAATTTATGAGTCATAAAGTTCACCCAAAATCTTTTAGATTAAGAGATATAGGCGATTGGCAGTCAAGATGGTTTAGCAAAAAGAAGCTCAAAGATTATTTGAGAGAAGATTTTGAAATTAGAAAATTTTTAGAAAAAAAATTAAAGGATTCCGGGATTGAAAGCATTGAAATTGAGCGTTCGCCCGGAAAGGTTGCGGTAATCATCAATTCAGGCAGGCCCGGTTTTATTATCGGCAGGGGAGGAAAGGGCGCAGAGGATTTGAAAAAGGATTTGGAAAAGTTTGTTTCCGAACGCAAGGAGTTTAGAATTGAAATCAGGGAAGTGAAAAATCCATGGGCCTCGGCAACTTTAGCCGGCCAATGGATGGCCCAGCAGATAGAAAAAAGAGTTGGCCACCGCAGAGTAATCAAACAGGCTTTGGAAAAAATTATGGCCAGCAAAGAAGTAAAGGGCGCTCGCATCGAGATGTCAGGCAGGCTCGGCGGCAACGAAATTGCCAGAAGAGAATGGCTGAAAAAGGGCCGCATGCCCCGCCAAACCATAAGAGCTATTATTGATTACGCCAATGTGGAGGCCCTTTGCACATACGGAACAATTGGAATTAAGGTTTGGATATATAAGGGGGACAAATTTGAGTAAATTATATGCTTACTCCCAAAAAAGTAAAACATAGAAAATGGAGAAAGGGGATCGTGAGAACGGAAATTGAAACAAGAGGAACAGAGCTCGCCTTTGGGAGTTTTGGCTTAAAGGCCCTGGAAGCGAGCTGGGTTTCGGCAAGGCAGCTTGAAGCGGCGCGGAGAACGGTAATAAGATATTTGAAAAAAGGAGGAAAATTTTGGATTAGAATTTTCCCGGATAAGCCCGTTACCAAAAAAGGAACAGAGGTCCCTATGGGCGGGGGCAAGGGCGCTGTTGACCATTACGCTTTTCCGGTAAAGCCGGGCAGGGTTATTTTTGAACTGGAAGGCATAAAAGAAGATATTGCCAGGGAGGCCTTTAAATATGCGACAGATAAATTGCCGATTAAGACCAAATTTATCAAGCGTTAAGGAAGCTCAGCTTTCTTAAAATTATGGAATTACAAGAATTAAAGCAAAAATCGAAAGACGAATTGGCGAAGTTATTGCAAGATAGCCGAGAAAAGGTGAGGCAGTTGAAATTTGATTTGGCTTCGGGTAAGGTGAAGAATGTTAGAGAAATAAGACAAATTAAAAAAGACATAGCGAGGGTGTTGACTTTTCTCGCAAATGCAAAATAATTTTATGGCAAAGAGACAATTACAAGGCATCATTGCTTCAAATAAAATGCAAAAAACCGTCGTGGTAGAGGTGGAAAGTTTGAAGGAGCATCCTATATACAAAAAAAGATTGAAATTCCACAATAGATACAAGGCCCATGTTGAAAATGGGGAATATAATATTGGCGATAAAGTGGTGATTGAAGAGTGCAGGCCCATTTCTAAAGATAAAAAGTGGATGGTTATTAAAAAGGTATGATTCAATTAAGAACAATGCTAAATGTAACGGATAATACTGGGGCAAATCTTTTGCAGTGTGTTCAGATTTTAATCGGCACTGGCCATAAATTCGCTCAAATCGGAGACATTATTGTGGGGGTAGTTAAAAAAGCGGAGCCAAGAAGGATTGTTAAGAAACACGAAGTAGTCAGAGCAGTAGTGGTTCGCCAGAAAAAAGCCCTGCGCAGGAAAGACGGCTCATATGTCAGCTTTAGCGACAACGCCTGCGTAATTT
The DNA here is from genome assembly GCA_016186525.1 of Candidatus Nealsoniibacteriota bacterium. Lineage (GTDB taxonomy): Bacteria > Patescibacteriota > Minisyncoccia > Minisyncoccales > MHMH01 > JACPGX01. The sequence goes on from JACPLM010000008.1 coordinate 7,852, forward strand.
TGGAAGCGAAAACAAAAGAGCCAAAGGGCGGAAGGGTTTCGGGCCCCATTCCCAGAGAAATTAAGGAAAGAGGATTTGAAAAAATAGCCTCCATGGCAGAAGAAATAGTATGAAAATAAAAAAAGGCGATACAGTTTTAATAATTTCGGGGAAAGACCGTGGCAAACAGGGTAAGATTTTAGATGTTTTTCCAAAAGAAAGAAAGTTAGTGATAGAGGGGGCAAATCTTAGAAAAAAGCACACTAAGCCCAGAAAGCAGGGAGAAAAGGGCCAGGTGGTGGAAACTCCTGCAGCCGTTTCTTTATCTAATGTTAAGCTGATGTGTTCCAAATGCGGCAAACCGACCAGGGTTGGGTACAGAATCCTTGAGAATAAAAAATATCGCATCTGCAAAAAATGCAGCCAAGAAATATAATTATGATTAAACTGCAAGACAAATACAAAAAAGAGGCGATTCCGGCAATGATGGAAAAGTTTGGATACAAGAACATCATGGCCGTGCCCCGCGTTATAAAGGTGGTTGTTAACACCGGTTTTGGCAGAGAGATAGCGGGTAAAGCCGGGGATGAACAAAAAAAGTTTCTAGAAATGATTCTGGACCAGCTTTCTTTAATTTGCGGCCAGAAGGCGGTTTTAACCAGAGCTAAAAAATCAATCGCCAGTTTTAAAACAAGAAAAGGCATGCCAATGGGAGCTATGGCGACCTTAAGAGGCAAAAGAATGCACGACTTTTTAGAGAGAGTCATTAATGTTGTTTTGCCGCGTTCCCGTGATTTTCGCGGTCTTGAAACCAAATCTTTTGATGAACGCGGCAATTTCACTTTCGCGATAAAAGAGCACATTACTTTTCCGGAGATCGTGCAAGAAAAAGTCAGACAAATTTTCGGCTTGGAGATTACCGTAACGACAAGTTCCAAGTCCAAAGAAGAAGGATTGGAATTATTAAAATTATTAGGTTTTCCGTTTAAGGCTTAAATTTATGGCTACCAAAGCGCAAATAGCAAAATCCAAAAGAAAACCAAAATTTAAAAGCAGAGTAGTCCGGCGCTGTTTTCGCTGCGGCAGGAAAAGGGGATATATGAGAAAATTCGACTTATGCAGAATTTGCTTCAGGGAAATGGCCAATAAAGGATTAATCCCCGGAGTTAAAAAATCATCCTGGTAAAATTTATGACACATCCAATTACGGACATGATCAATAGAATAAGGAACGCCCAAGCTGTCGGTAAAACCGAGGTTTCTATTCCATTTTCAAACCTTAAATTTAACATTGCCCAGATTTTAGAGAAAAATAATTTTATTGGAAAGATTGAAAAGAAGGGCAGGAAAATCAAGACCATTGAGATCGCCCTTAAATATCAAGATAAGATTCCTGCAATTTCAGGGATAAAAGTCGTTTCCAGGCCCGGCCAAAGAATTTACCTTTCTTCCGGAGAAATTAAATCCGTCAGAGGCGGATACGGCATAGCCATAATATCCACTTCAAAAGGATTGATGACCGGCAAAGAGGCTAGAAAACAAAAGTTGGGCGGAGAAATATTATGCCAAGTATGGTAATTTTATGAGCAGAGTTGGAAAAAAACCCATTTTAATACCGGCAGGCGTAGATGTAAAAATAGAGGGCCAGAAAGTAACCGTTAAGGGCCCTAAGGGCGAAATATCGCGAGAGTTTCGGCCCGAACTTGAAATTGTCTTGGAAGATAAAAAGCTTTTAGTTAAGATAAAGAAAGAAACCAAGCAGGTTCGGGCTCTCTGGGGGCTAACCAGGGCTTTATTGGCTAATTTAGTTAAAGGAGTTACCGATGGCTACGAAAAAAAATTGGAAATAGAGGGCGTAGGTTTCAAAGCCAATATCGAAGGAGACCAATTAGTTTTAAACGTGGGCTTCTCCCATTCAGTTAAAGTAAAAACTCCAGAAGGGATAAAATTTTTGGTAGAGAAAAATGTTATTACGGTTTCTGGCATTAATAAAGAATTAGTGGGCCAGATAACGGCAACTATAAGAGCCGTAAGGCCTCCGGAGCCGTACAAGGGCAAGGGCATAAGGTATTTGGGTGAACATATTAGGAGAAAGTTAGGCAAGAAGGCGGTAGCTACTGCCAAGTAAAATTTTCAATTTTTAATTATCAATTCTCAATATTATGTCGATAAAACACGAAAAAAGAAATAGAAGGCACAAAAGAATCAGGGCAAGGATTTTTGGCACTTCAGAAAAGCCGAGATTATGTGTTTTTAGATCCAACCAGTATATTTACGCTCAATTGATTGATGATGAGAAAAACAAAATTATGGCTTCAGCAAAAGGAGAAAGCAATGTTAAAGAGGCAAAAAAAGCTGGTGCGGCAATTGCTAAAAAAGCCATCGAGAAGAAGATAGAGAAAGTTGTTTTTGACCGCGGAGGATACAAATATCACGGCAGAATAAAGGCCTTAGCCGATGGAGCCAGAGAGGGAGGCCTTAAATTTTAAATTTTCAATTATTAATTTTCAATTATCAAAAATGTTTCAAAGAAGAGAATCAAAAATCGGAGAAAAACCAAGAGACGAATTTGAGTCAAAGCTTTTGGATTTGGCTAGGATTTCCCATACCAGAGCCGGCGGCAAAAAAATGAGATTTAGGGCGGTGATGGTGACTGGCGATAAGAAAGGAAGGGTTGGCTTGGGCATAGCCAAGGGGGCTGACGTCCAGCTGGCCATAGAAAAATCCACCCGTCTTTCTAAAAAATATTTAATAAATATTCCCATCATTGAAGGGACTATTCCCCATGAAGTTTCAGCTAAGTCCGGAGCGGCAAAAATCCTTTTAAAACCTCAAACAAAGGGCAGGGGCTTGGTGGCGGGCGGGACGGTGAGGGTGGTATGCGTTTTAGCCGGAATAAAAAATATTTCTTCAAAAATTCTTGGCAGCACTGGCAATAAAATAAATAATGCCAGGGCAACCATTGAGGCCTTAAAGAAATTAAAGCTGAAAAATAATTAAATTCCATGCAAATACACGAAATTCATCCGAAAAGAAAATTAAAGAAAGGAAAACGCGTTGGCCGCGGAGGCAACCGCGGCACTTATTCTGGCAAGGGGGTGAAGGGCCAAAACTCAAGATCGGGCAGGAAATTCCAGCCAGCCATTAGGGAATTGATAAAAAGATACCCAAAATTGCGGGGATACAGATTTTCCGCCAGAGGCGGATCCGCCTTTGGCGGAAAAGTTCAAGTTGTAAATTTAGATGTCATAGAGAAAAATTTTGAGACAGGGCAGACAATTAATCCCCAGATATTGCTGGAAAAGAGAATAATTCGTAGAATAGAGGGAAGGTTGCCCCAAGTTAAGATTTTGGGAGACGGCAAGATAGCCAAGGCCTTGGCTATTGAGAATTGCTTGGTTTCCAAGCAAGCTAAAGAAAAAATAGAAGCAGCCAATGGGTCCATTAAATAAAATTATCCAAATATTTAAAATTAGGGATCTCCGAAACAAAATATTATTTGTTCTCGGAGTTTTCGCTATTTTCAGATTGATGGCTAATATCCCAATGCCCGGCATTGATATTGCCAATTTGCGTTCATTTTTCGATCAGTTTCAGGTATTCGGCCTTCTTAATGTCTTTACTGGCGGCGCTTTGGACAATCTTTCAATTATGATGCTTGGCTTGGGGCCTTATATTACAGCCACCATTATTTTGCAATTATTAACCATGATTTTTCCGCAACTGGAGCAAATATATAAAGGAGAGGGGGAAGCCGGCCGCCAGAAATTTAATCAGTATGGCAGAATTTTGACTGTTCCTTTGGCCCTGCTTCAAGGATACGCCATGCTGTCTTTGCTGCAAAAGCAGGGAGCGATCGGCTCCATTACTCCGGAAGTTATGTTAAGCTCGCTTGTCGCTGTTACCGCCGGTTGCGTTTTTTTAATGTGGCTAGGAGAATTAATTTCAGAAAAAGGAATTGGCAATGGCGTTTCCCTTTTAATTTTTGCCGGCATCGTAGCGGATGTTCCAAACAGCATCAGACAGATGTTTCTTAAGTGGGATCCGGCCCAGCTCCCTTCGTATTTTCTTTTTTTCGGCATGTCTCTATTGATTGTAGCCGGGGTCGTTTTAATTACCGAGGCCCGCAGAAATATTCCGGTTTCTTACGCTAAAAGAGTCAGGGGCGGGAGAATGTACGGAGGGGCTTCCACTTATCTGCCTTTAAATATTAATCCTGCCGGAGTCATTCCTATTATTTTTGCCTTATCGATTATGCTTTTTCCGGGCATGATCGCCAATTTTTTATCGGGAGCCGGAGGAGCCGTAGGGAGCATTGCCCAAAGCATTGGAGCATTCTTTGAGAATCCATGGGCTTACGGCATAATATACTTTGTTTTAGTCGTTCTTTTCACTTATTTTTACACGGCCGTTACCTTTGATCCTAAAGCCATTTCTTCTAATCTTCAAAAAATGGGCGGGTTTATTCCCGGCATCAGGCCAGGCCAATCCACAGCCAGTTTTTTATACTATATTCTAAACCGCATTTTATTAATCGGCGCTTTATTTTTAGGGGCAATCGCTGTAATGCCTTCAGTGATCCAGGGCATAACTGGCGTGACTGCTTTTGCTTTTTTGGTCGGCGGCACGTCTTTGCTCATCGTCGTTTCGGTCGTTTTGGAAACAATGCGCCAAATCAATTCCCAGCTCCAAATGAGGGAGTACGATACTTTTTAAGCTACTATGAAAAAGCCATCGGTTATTATTTTATTGGGAGCGCCGGGAGCCGGCAAGGGCACTCAAGCCGAACTTTTAGATGAAAAGCTCGGCTCTTATTATCTGGAAACCAGCAAGCTCATTGAGGCCAGCGTGATGCAGGCTAAGAAGGGCGAGCATGTTAATGTTGGCGGGAAAAAATATGATCTTTTAAATGAAAAAAAATTATGGGAAACGGGAATTTTATGCAGCCCCCCATTTGTCAGTTATTTAGTTAAGCAAAAAATTAATGAATTAGCCAAAGAGGGCAGAGATATTTTAATGGCAGGTTCTCCAAGGACTCTCGTAGAAGGAAAAGATCAGATTCCCTTTTTGAAAAAACTATTTGGAGAAAAAAATATTAAAATTGTAGTCATTGAAATCAGTCCGGAAGAAACCATGCGGCGCAATTCGCGCAGGAGAATATGCGAGCTGATGCGCCACCCTATTCTTTCCACCGAGAAAGCATTCCTCGGGCTTAAGCATTGTCCGTTAGACGGTTCAAGATTGGTAAGGAGAAAGGGGTTAGACGATCCAGAAACTATCAAGGTAAGATTAAGAGAATACAAAGAAAGAACCTACCCTCTAATCCAATATTTTAAAGGCGAGGGCCTGAAAGTGAGAAGAGTTAACGGCGAACAATCAGTCGGCAAGGTTCAAGAGGATATTCTCAAAGCCATAAAATGATTGGCATGATATTTGCAAAAGGTGTAATTTTTGTTATAAATAATAACATGGTGAAAGTTTTAGATAGGCCAACTATAAAAATCTCTAAAGAGGCCCTTAAAAGGGGAGTAGTTATTTTGGATTTAGAAGAATACAAAGAGATGGAATTTGCCAGGGCAAAAGAAGCGGCTCCAGTTCGTTATTTAAGAGGTAGAGCCGCAGAGCGTTTAGATAAATTAGTGGAAGAGGGATTGAGAGAGCACCGAGGGGGCAGAACTATTGATATGGATGAATATTTAAAGAAGAATCATCCCGAGCTCTATGCTAAACACTTTAAGGGTTAAATTTTCGGAGCGATTTAGAATTTCTTTGGAAAGTTTACCGGGGCATATTCAAAGTAAAGCTGTCAAAAAGATGGCTATTTTTGTTGATAACCCATATTATCCATCCCTGAAAACACATAAATTTCACGGCAGATATAGGGGAAGTTTAGCCTATTCGGTAGATCATGATTACCGAATTATTTTTATATTTTTAGATCGCGATACTGTTTTATATTTAGATATTGGGACCCACGATATTTATAAATGATTACCATTAAAACTCCCGAGGAAATTAAAATAATGGCAGAGGGCGGTAAAATCCTGGCTAAAATTATGAAAGAACTGCAAAAGCAGGTGAAATCAGGGATTACCACCAAGGAGCTAAACAGGGTCGCAGAGGGCCTTGTTTTGTCATCGGGCGGCAAATGCTCCTTTAAGGGATATCAGGGGTACCCGGCGTGTTTATGCACTTCCATTAATGAAGAAATCGTCCATGCTATTCCCTCAGAAAGAATTTTAAAAGATGGCGATATTATTTCCCTTGATTTGGGGATTATATGGAAGGATTTTCACTCCGACATGGCAATAACCTTGCCAGTCCTATACCCGTCCGCGGGTCGGACTAGGGTCGGCAGAATTAATCCAGAAACCAAAAAGTTGGTTGAGGTGACGGAAAAGGCATTAAAAATCGGCATCAAAGAAGCGAAACCGGGAAATTATTTCGGGGATATAAGTTTTGCCATTCAAAAATACGCAGAGAGCCAGAATTTTAATGTGGTTAGAGATCTCTGCGGCCACGGCATCGGCAAAAATCTCCATGAAGACCCGGAAATTTTAAATTATGGCGAAAAAGGCACTGGTCCAAAAATTAAAGAGGGCATGGTGTTTTGCCTAGAGCCTATGGTGGCAGCGGGAGATGACCATATTAAAAAATCTCGAGACGGCTTTGGCTACGAAACTCAAGACGGCTGATTGTCGGCTCATTTTGAGCATACCATCGCAGTCACCAAATCCGGCTGTAAAGTTTTGACAGTAATGTAGTATAAAAGGGGCGCAGTCCTCTTTTTTGTTTTGGCAGAATTTGTGTTAAAATAATTTAATGTCAGAAGTTTATCTCTCGGTTATTATTCCGGCTTATAACGAAGAAAAAAGATTGCCTAAAACCTTGGCGGCTATTAGCGATTATCTAAAAAAACAAAATTATTCTTCAGAAATTATTGTAGTTGATGCTGATTCTTCAGATAAAACAGCAGAAATCGCCAGACAGTTTTCTGTTAAAGTTATAGAATTAAAGA
>JACPLM010000028.1 GCA_016186525.1 Candidatus Nealsoniibacteriota bacterium
TAGCAACCGCCAGCCGGCTCCTCGGGAAAGAATTAACAAAAGATATGCCGCCTGAGCATGAGGACGTTAAAAAAGCTTAAGTCGAATATTCCATCGCTTTTTCTAATTTCATCGCTGTTTTTTTTCAGTTTGTGGAGCATAGCAGCGGCAGACCACTTAACGCCAGAGAGAGTAATTGAAAATAAATATACGGTTATTCTTTTGATGATCCCAGATGGAGAGCAAATGAATTTGCGGTTTTTTTTCAGAGATGCCAATACGGGGAAGAACATAATCATTCCTATTGCGTTTCGCATTTCAATTGCCGAAGACTCCTCTGATAGTATTTTGCTGGATAAAAAAGAAGGCAAAACTGCCAATGGCATCATAGAGTTACCGTACAAATTTCCCAGCGGCGGATTATACAAAATATCGCTTGAGTTTGAGAAAGCAGGCGAAGATAATGTTTATCGCCCAGATCCCTGGACATTATGGGTACCCGGGGCGACTAAAAATTTTTTTCAGCGTTATCCGATCGGCCGCGCGGAAATTGCCGGATTTGCTCTATTTTTTTCAGCATCGGGGATTGTAATTTTCAGTATTTTATGGAAACGCGCCAAAGGAAAGCCGATAGAAATATCTTTTTTTGGAATTTTTAGCGATAAAGATAAGGAAAAATAGTCTTATAAACTTATGATAAAAAAACGCGCAGGAGAAAAAACATTTACAGAGCGGTTGACGGAACAAGTGTTGGCGCTTGAAAGGAAAATCCAGGAACGCGTCGCAAGGATTTTACCTTTGGTTGGCGAAGATAATCTGAAAAGAATTATTTATAAAGAAACAAAAGCAAATCTTCTTAATGGCACCGAACTGGTTTCCGGCGTTTTGAATTTTTCTCTTGCCGAAGAACGATTTTTCAAGCTTCCTCCGGCATGGCTTAGGCTGGTTATAAGGTTTTTGAATGAACTGATCGTTGTTTTAGATAATATTGAACATGAAAACGCCGGCAAGGGCGGAGTATCATTTATTCCTCTTCCCATGGAAACAGAGAGACAGTTGGCTGGCATCGGAATGGAGGATTTAGTTCAAAAAGGCGAAGTTGCAAGCTTGGAAACAGAAATTATATCCAAGAGCGGAAATCTAATTCCAGTGAACATCTCGGCCTCGGCCCTTAAGGATAATATGGGCACGGTTAAGGGCATGGTGATTACAGTTAAAGATATAAGCGAAATACAAAGGCTCACCATTGAACGCAATAGAGCATTAGTTGCAAGCGAAGTATTGAAGGCAAAAGCCGAATTTTCTTCAATTTTTGCGCATCAGTTAAGGTCTCCATTGGCTGGCATTAAATTCGCTTTAGCGGCGCTGTTGGAAGAAGGCAGAAGATTTACCAAAGATCAAAAGAAATATTTAGATCATATCCAGCAGGGGCTTGATAGGGAAATACAGCTCGTGGAAGACCTTCTTTACAGCGCCCGTCTTGAAACCGGCAAATTAAAGATTGAGCCGCAAGCAACCCGATTAGATGATTTTATCCAAAGCATTATTGACGAAGCTTATAAGTTGGAATTAGCCAAAGTAAAAAAATGCAGAATTATTTTTGAAAAGTCTGAACTTAAATTAGCTCCGATTCAGCTTGATCAAAATATAGTTCGCCAGATAGTCTATAATCTTATTGTAAATGCCATAAAATATTCTCCAGACGACAAATGCGATGTTTATGTTGCGCTAAAAATGGAAGGTAGCAGTTTCACAATCAGCATAAAAGATAGCGGCATCGGCATTCCGGAAGAAGCCCAGCCCCATATTTTCGAAAAATTTTTTAGGGCGAAGAATACCTCTAAGGTAAGCGCCGAAGGCACTGGATTGGGACTTTATATTACGAAAATGCTGGCGGAAGCTCTTGAGGGCGAAATATGGTTTGAATCAAAAGAGGGCCAGGGCGCGACATTTTATTTTGCCTTGCCTATAAAATAAAAACATGGAAAAAGGAATTGTTTTAAAAGTTGAAAATTTAAACGTGAAATTAGAGAAAGAGGTGATTTTGGAAAACCTGTCTTTTGAAGTGGCTGAAGGAGAGGTTTTAACAATTTTAGGGCCGAACGGGGCCGGAAAAACAGCATTGCTCAAAACTTTGCTTGGACTTTTTCCCTTTGAGGGAAAAATTGAATGGATGGCCGGGGTCAAAACCAGTTATGTTCCGCAAAGATTGCCTTTTATAAAGGATATCCCGATGAGCGTGGAGGAGTTTTTTAAATTAAAAAATATTTCGGAAAGCAAAGCGAAAAACATTTTAAATTCCATCGGCTTAAAAGAAGATATTTTGGAAAAGAGAGTCGGATATTTATCTTCCGGCCAATTCCAGAGAATTTTAATCGGCTGGGCATTAGTTTCAAATCCCCAAGTTTTGCTTTTTGACGAGCCGACAACCGGCATTGACATAGGCGGCCAGGAGTCTGTTTATAATCTTTTGGAAAAACTGCAAAAAGAAAGGAATTTAACGATTTTGCTGGTGACCCACGACTTGAGCATAGTCTATAAGCTAGCTACCCGCTGCCTTTGCTTGAATAAAAAAATGCTATGCTACAGTATTCCAAAAGAATTGAGCTCCCAGCAGCTCTCTCAGCTTTACGGCGAAGAAGTAAAATTTTATCAGCACAACCATCATGAGTGATCAATTTTTATTCAGTTTAATTTCCGGGATTTTTATAGGCGGAGCAGCCGGGTTTTTAGGATCTTTAATGCTGACTAAAAGAATGGCTTTGGTCGGCGACGCTTTGGGGCATGTGGCTTTGCCCGGAATGGGGCTGGCCCTGCTTTTGGGATTGAACGTATCTTTAGGCGCTTTTATTTTTTTGCTTTTAGGAATTTTTTTGATTTGGCTGTTTGAGATAAGAACTTCTTTGCCAACAGAAGCATTAGTCGGCATTGTTTTCGTTGCTTCTTTAGCTGCCGGATTTTTAATTGTGCCAGAGCCCGAATTGCTGGAAGCTCTGTTTGGAGATATTTCAATGGTTTCTTTGGGAATGTCCATAGCTTCAGCCATTTTTTCCATTTTCATATTCTTGGCGGTAGGGCGCATTTATCCCAGCATGATTTTAGCCGGCATTTCCAGCGATTTAGCTAAAAGCGAAGGAATAAAAGTTAAAAGGCAGGATTTTATTTATTTGCTTGCAATTGCGGCAATGGTAGCTTTGGGCGTCAAAATCGTTGGCGCTCTTTTGGTCGGAGCTTTAATGATTGTTCCGGCGGCTGCAGCCAGGAATATAAGTAAAACTTTAAAAGGATATTACATAGGAAGCATAATTTTTGGCATTTTAAGCTGCATTTCGGGCATTCTGCTTTTTAAATTTATCGGGCTTCCAGCCGGTCCCATGATTATTCTTGTCTCAACCATATTTTTCTTAGTGTCTTTAATTTTTAAAAAATAGTATAATATATAAATAGAGAATTATAATTAATTAAAAAATAATATGTTCAAGAAAGCATTTATTATCACAAGTTTGATGGCCGCAAGTTTTTTTATAACCTACATAGCTTTGGCGCAAGAAGAGCAAGGGTCAGACGAAGTTAAAATTGATACCGAGATTTCAGCAGAAGACTTGGGAGTGCAAAAAGCGAGAATCCTGCCCGATAGCCCTATGTACGGTTTTAAGAATATTTTTAGAGGAATACGAGAGGGGATTACCCGCAATCCGATAAAAAAAGCTGAAATTCAATTAAGGCACTCCAACGAGAAAGTGGTAGAAGCGAAGCAATTAATTGAAGAAAAAGGCACCAAGAAAGCGCAGGAGCAAGCTGTAAAAGTTCTTAAAAGCGCTAATAACGACTTTGAAAAAATTGCCAAGCAGGGTGAAAGGTTTGTCGGCGCAGAAAAATTTCTTAACAAGATTGCCGATCAGTCCTTAAAGCAGCAAGTTGTTATTCAGAGATTGCAAGAGCAAGTTCCCGAAGAGGTTTTTACTAAAATTGAAGAAAATAGGCAGCAGCACTTGGAGAAATTCGGCCGGGTGATGAATAAAGCAATCAAGAACCCGGAACAAATGCAGAATTTTCTGCCGCAGGTTATAGAAAATCAAAAAGGCAGCGACTTTAAAGAATTAAAGGCAGTAGAGATTTTAAGAGACCTGGAAGATAAAGTTTCTCCGGAGCAAAAAGAAGCATTAAGGCTGGCCCAGCAAATAATGAGTCAAAAATTTGAACAGCGCTTTAATGGCCTTCCTCAGGGGGAAAGACAGGAGAAGTTCCAAAAGTATGTTGAATTTATGCCCGGAAATCCAGCGCGCCAATTTGAGGCGCTTGAAACAATGAAACAGAATTTCCAATCTCCGGAAATTATGCAGGGAATGGAGCTGGCTAAAGATAAAGCTGTTCAGAAATTTGAAAATAGATTTAGCCAATTTCAAGGAGAAGAAGCGCGCAGGGAGTTTATGTCTTCCTGGAGGGACGGCGATCCGGAAGATTTGAGAACAATGACTGAAATAGAGATGAGAATAGGGGAGAATCAAAATTTTCAGAATTTTCAGCAGGAAGCCAGAAATAATTTCCGCGATCGTTTTAGCGAAAATCCAGAAGCTCTGCGGCAGAATTCTGTTTTTCAAAAGATGGCAGAAAATCCCGACATTGTTGATTTGAAAATGAATGAAGAATTAAAATCATTTAATTTTATTCGCGAATTTAAAGATCAGGCGACTCAAAAATTTATTGAGAATGCCAAAGAAGGAACGGGGCCGGTTAATCCTCCGATACCGGGCGGATTGAAAATTTTACAGGAGATTAAGAGTCAGCTTCCCAGTCAGGCGCAGGGAGGGATAGATCGGGCCATACAAGCCCAAACTCAAACAGTGGAAAGATACTTAGAAAGAGTTGATGATCCTAATGTATTCCAAAGGTACAAGCAGCAGATTGAAGGCGACCAGACAATTAAAAATCAGATACAGCGTTTTGCTCCGCGCATACTGCAGCAGCAGCAGCCCAGCTCAGCTGGGCAGCCGCGAATGCCAGCAGAGCCGGGACAAATTAAACCAATGGAGGGAGGTGAAAGAATACAGCTTTTTGAGGGGCAGCAAGGCACAAAGCAGATACAGCCAGAGTTCCAGACGCAGACCCAATTTCAGCCGCCGCAGCCTCAATTTCAGCCCATATCAGAGCCGCAATTAGCTCCCGAGCCGCAGCCGCAAATTCAGTTCCAGCAGCCCCCGGCGACGGAACCATTTACGGCTCCAAGCGAACCTATTCAAACAGCGCCTCTCCCGCAGATTTTTCCTAATTTTTGGCAGAGTTTTTTAGGCACTGTGTCTAATTATTTTCCCGCAGTCCGTTAAATGCCGCTCATTACTCTGAATCAAGAGAATAATTGGGCTTATATTTTGATCATTGCCACTTGGGCGTTAATAGCCGGCGCATTTGTTGTCTATTATGCGATTGATACGACCAATGAAATAAATTCTTTAAATCAGAATATTTCATATTAGGCCTGTGGATAACTGCCAATTTTTATTCTATTTTTCATTACTTGACGAAGTTTCCCGCTGGATTAAAATAGAAATTGGGTGTGTCTATGCACCATGGCAGAAGGGAGTGAGTGTCGCAGTACGACAGAGATCTCTCATTTCATTTTTCCTCCTTTAGCATATACCCCGAAACAATCAAAGGGTTTCCCTGAGCTTGTTGAGGAGTTGGCGATAGGATTAAAACTCCAAGCTTGGTAGAAAAACGAAATGGGCTCAAATGCATAAGTACCTTACGACATTCATTTCCTTCTGCCCTGCCCCGCAAGGGGCTTTTTGTTTTTAGTGTGCTATAATAAAATTGGTGGGGGAAAAGGCGATGCTTTAAATCCTATCGCCGCCTAGTCCCTCGCCATTTATTTTTTTTCTGACCCATTGAGGTCTTTTTTTGTGAATAATATGTGTACAATTTCGGCAGTTCTCGAACAAATTGAGGACAAATCGCAGATTGACCCTCCTGCTTCATTCCTGTATATTTAAAGTAGAAAGGGCATTATAAAAGCGATAGGAATTGCTTTTGTGATGCCCTTTTACTTTTATGAAGCGTTCTAAAAAGAAAAAAACCAATTTTGGAGATATACAGGAAAAAGCCCTAAACTGGATTTGGGTGGTTTTGCTTATCAGCGGAATTATGTTTTTAAAAGGTCTTTTAAGCGATATGAATACGCAAACCAACCGGCTTTCCGAAGAAAGAAAATTATTTCAAAAAGAATTAAATGAAGAAAGAACGCAGAGCAGGGCCCTCTACGATGAGTTTTATGCGGAATTGAACAAAACCATAAAAAAAGCAATAGAAACTATTAATGGCGAGGGATAGATTAGACAAGAATTGAATAAATTTGCTATTATTGATATAATAACAAAATGAAAAAGAGCTTTTTGGTTATTTTTTTTGTTGCGATAATTTTAGCTGCTTTTGGCAGTGGTTTTTATTTTGGCAAAAATCAAGTTCCGGTTGCCCCTCCGTCGGGTATTATAAATGCAGAACTGGGCAAACCAGAAAATTTAGATTTTTCTCTCTTCTGGGAAGCATGGCGCAAGCTTGAAGAAAAATATGTTGACCAATCAGCAGTTGATTATAAGAAAATGCTTTATGGGGCAGTGTCAGGCATGGTTAATTCCCTGAAGGACGACTATACTGTGTTTTTTCCTCCAGAAGACTCAAAGATTTTCAAAGAAGATGTCAGCGGAGAATTCCAGGGCGTGGGGATGGAAATAGGCGTCAGGAATTCCGAGCTGACAGTTATAGCTCCCATAGACGGGACTCCTGCTCAAAGAGCTGGTTTGAGAGCCGGCGATAAAATTTTTAAAATAAACGGAGATTCTACCGAGGGCATGACGGCCGATGAAGCTGTGAAATTAATTCGCGGGCCTCAGGGCACGGAGGTTATTTTGAGCATTTTCCGCGAAGGATGGAATGAAGCCAAAGATTTCAGCATTATCAGAGAAGTTATTTCCATTCCCTCTTTAAAGTGGGAAAAAAAGGATAACGATATCGCCTATATCAAGCTTTACCAATTTTCAGAAGCCGCTCGATACGCTTTTCCTAAAGCCGGTTTGGAAATTTTAAACAGCCCGGCTAAAAAAATAATTTTGGACTTAAGGAACAATCCCGGCGGTTATCTGGAAGTATCTCAAGATATTGCGGGCTGGTTTTTAGAGGAAGGCCAAATTGTAACAATAGAAGATTTCGGCGGCAAGGAGACCAATGAAGAGTATAAGTCCAAGGGTCCTGCTAATTTCCTTTCCTATCCCATGGTGATTTTAATAAATAAAGGTTCAGCTTCCGCTTCAGAAATTTTAGCCGGGTCTTTGAGAGACAACCGCGGCATAAAATTAATAGGGGAGCAGTCATTCGGCAAAGGTTCTGTGCAGGAATTGGAAGATTTAAGAGAGGGCTCAATAAAAATAACCGTTGCAAGATGGCTTACTCCAAAAGGATCTTTAATCAACGGCGAGGGCTTGGCTCCCGATGTTGAGGTGAAAATGGCCGAAGAAGATTATAACGGAGACAAGGATCCGCAATTAGATAAAGCTATTGAAATTTTGAAGGATATGCAGTAAAATAAAATCAGTATGAAAGTTATTCTTCTTCAGGATATCAATAAAATTGGAAAAAAATACGAGGTTAAAAATGTTTCTGACGGCCACGCCAGAAATCTTTTGATTCCCAAGGGCTTGGTCAAACCGGCCACCAAGGAAGCTTTGGAATGGCTGGAAATACAAAAAGAAATTTTAACAAAAAACGCAGAAGACGATCTTAAAAAAACCGAGGAGCAGGTTACCGGCGTTGACGGCATGGAAGTTATAATGCCAGTTAAGATCGGAGACAGCGGAGAATTATTTGAATCCATAAATGCCCAAAAAATATCAGAGAGATTAAAAGAATTGGGATTCCAAATTAAGAAAAATCAGATTGATTTAAAAGACCCCATCAAAGAAACCGGCGAGTTCCCGCTAAAAGTCCATTTCGCTCATAACTTAGAAGCAGAAATTAAAGTAATTGTTCAGCCAATCGCTAATGACTAAATATATTTTCGTTGCGGGCGGAGTGATGTCGGGCGTCGGAAAGGGAATCGCCGCTTCGTCCATCGGGAATATTTTACAAGCGGCAGGTTACAGGGTAACAGCCCTTAAGATCGACCCTTATGTAAACGTTGACGCCGGGACAATGAATCCAACCGAACACGGCGAGGTTTTTGTTTTGGACGACGGCACAGAGTGCGATCAGGATATGGGCAATTACGAACGTTTTCTTAACCGGGATTTCAGCCGCATCAACTATATGACTACCGGCAGCGTCTATCTTTCAGTTATTCAGCGGGAGCGTGCTATGGGTTATGGCGGGAAACAAGTAGAAGTTGTCCCGCGCATACCCCTGGAAGTAATTGACAAAATAAATTTGGCCCTAAAGAAAGATAAGGCGGATATAGCAGTAGTTGAAATCGGCGGCACGGTTGGAGAATACGAAAACATATTATTTTTGGAAGCTGTAAGAATGTTAAAAATAAAGAATCCCCAAGATGTCGCTTTGGTTTTAGTAAGTTTTCTCCCGGCTTTGGGCGCTGGCGGAGATGAGTTAAAAACTAAGCCTACTCAGCATGCGGTCCGCAGTTTGAACGCTGTCGGCTTGCATCCGGACATGGTGCTGGCTAGAGCAGCAGTTCCCTTGGACGAAAAACGAAAAGCGAAAATAGAATTTATGTGCAGCATTCCTAAAGGGTACGTCATATCGGCTCCTAATGTCTCAAGCGTGTATGAGGTTCCGATAAATTTTGAAAAAGATAAGATGAGCGAGAAACTGCTTTCGCGTTTGGGGCTCAAGGCAAAAAATAAAGATATGCGGGAATGGCGGCAAATGGTTTTGGCTTCAAAGAGCGCGAAGCTGCCAGTTAAAATAGGCATTGTCGGAAAGTATTTCGCAACAGGAGATTTTGTTTTGGAGGATTCTTATATTTCAGTTATTGAGGCCATAAAGCATGCCGCCTGGTTCAATAAAAGAAAGCCTGAAATTTATTGGCTTTCTGCGGAATCTTACGAGAATAACCCCAATTCCGTTAAAGAGTTGAAGCGATACGACGGAATTATTGTACCCGGCGGTTTTGGCGCTAGGGGAGTTGAGGGTAAAATTAAGGCAATAGAATTCTGCCGCAAGCAAAAAATACCCTATTTGGGGCTTTGTTTCGGCTTGCAATTAGCTGTAATCGAATTTGCCAGAAATGTCTGCAAGATTAGAGATGCCTCTTCGCGAGAATTCAATCCAAGAACAGATTTTCCGGTTATAGACGTTATGCCAGAGCAGAAGGCCTTATTGTCTGAAAAAAAATATGGCGGCACCATGCGTTTGGGCAGTTACAAATGCGTTATTAAAAAAGGCACAAAAAGCTACACGGCCTATAAAAATACAGTTGTTTCAGAACGCCATCGCCATCGGTACGAAGTCAATAACGATTTCAGGGATGAGCTGGAAAAAAATGGATTGATTGTGGCCGGAATTAATCCAGAAAGGGATTTGGTGGAGATTATTGAACTTAAAAATCACCCATTTTTCGCAGCTTCCCAGTTTCATCCCGAATTTAAATCGAGGCCTCTCCGGCCTCATCCATTATTCAGAGAGTTTATTAAAGCGTCAATTAAGCAACGCTGACGATTTTGACCAGTCTTTGAGAGTTGTCAAAATTTCTTTTTCTTTTAGTGGCAAAATGAACCTTGCCCTCCTTAAGAGCAAAAAGAGTATCATCACCGCCTCTTTTGACGTTTTTACCGGGGAATAATTTTGTTCCTCTTTGTTTAACAATAATCATTCCGGTGCGAACTTTTTCGCCCTCCGATAGTTTAATGCCTAAATATTTTGGCTGGGAATCTCTTCCCAACCTTACTGAAGTTGCTTTGGCCATACAAATAATATGTTAGCAAAACTGATAAATTTTGTCAAAACTTACCAAGCCGATATTATATTAGCAATTGGCGTTATTTTGATTTCCTTGCTTTCTTTTGCTATGGGTTATATTGCAGCTAAAACTCTATGAAAGTCGCCATTGTCGGGGCTGGCATAACGGGGCTGTATTTAGCTTGGAAGCTTTCGGAAAAGGGGCATAAGGTTGAGGTTTTTGAAAAGAAAAACGCAATTGGCAAGGAGGCATGCTCCGGACTTTTTTCCGAAAGAATTTTAAATTTTATCCCTCAAAGCAAGAAACTTATTCAAAATGAGATAAATTTTGTTTTAATTCATTTTCCTAAAAAAACGATTAGAGTTGATTTTGCTAAAAGATTTTTCGTTATGGATCACGCAGAATTAGACAGGTTAATCGCCAATTTAGCCGCAAACTCCGGCGCTGAAATCAAACTTAGCCAAAATGTGTCGAGAATAGTTCTCGACAAATTGAAGAATGAGTTTGATAGGATTATCGGATGCGATGGAGCGAATTCCGAAGTGAGAAAATATTTTGGCTTGCCAGAGTCGAATTATCGTTTAGGTATCTTAGGGTTTGTTCCAGAAAAAAATAATTTCAATTATGTCGAAACTTGGCCCGTAAAGAATGGTTTCATCTGGAAGATTCCCCGGGGGGAAGAAGCGGAATACGGAATAATCGCCGATATGAATGAGGCCAGAAAGCTTTTAGACGATTTTTGTTTAAAAAATGATATTCATCTTCAAAATATAAAATCAGCTTTAATTCCGCAGGGATTAATAATGCCGAAAAATTCAAAAGCCGCCCTATGCGGAGACGCCGCCGGGCTTACGAAGCCTTGGTCTGGCGGGGGAGTGGTGTGGGGGCTGACGGCAGCTGATTTTCTCTTGAAAAATTTCCCGGATATGTTAAAATATCGCCAGGCATCAAAAAGGTTTTTTATGCCGGAGATCGCTCTTTCAAAAATAGCTTTAAAACTCGTTTATTTTCTGGGTTTTCATTTTCCGCTGGTTTTGCCCAAAAAACTGAAAATGGAGGGAGACTATGCATTTAGGCATAATTATGGACGGCAACAGAAGGTGGGCTAAAGAAAGAGAATTGCCCGTCTTTAAGGGGCATAGAGAAGGCGCCAATAGAGTTAGACAGATTGCCAGATATTGCAAAAATTGCGGCATAAAAACCTTAACTTTGTATGCCTTTTCTACGGAGAATTGGAATCGCGATGCAAAAGAAGTGTATTTTCTAATGAAATTGCTTGGTTTGTTTCTGACTAAAGAATTGGAAGAATTGCAGAAAGAAAAAATTAAATTGAAGGTCATAGGCCAAAAAGAAAAGTTGCCGCTTTCTTTGCAAAAAAAGATAGCTAAAGCAGAAGCTTTGACGGCAGGCAATGAAAACTTGACTCTCGTGTTGGCTATTTCTTATGGCGGCAGGGCGGAGATTGTCCAGGCGTTCAAAAGAATGATTCTGGGCGGGGTTTCTTCTGATGACGTTACAGAAGAAAAAATCGGAGAGCATCTTTATACTGTAGGTTTGCCGGATCCCGATTTGATTATCAGGACTTCGGGCGAAATGAGGACTTCCGGATTTCTGATGTGGCAAGCGGCGTATTCCGAACTTTATTTTACTGATAAATACTGGCCGGACTTTTCTGAAGAAGACCTAGACGAGGCATTGGCGGAATATAGCAGGCGCCAAAGGAGATTTGGCAAGTAAAAATATAGAAAGCGGCAGCTCTTGATGCCGCTTTATTTTTATTTTGGATATGCTATATTAATAAATATTATGCTGAAACACCTACTTGCCATCCTTATCCTATCTGCCTTTATATCCATTGCTGTTTTTGGCGTTGGCACTATGAGTTATTGCATGCTTGATAGAAATGCTGCTTTTTGCCATATGAATATTTTTGACCACATTGCTTCATGGCAAGCAATATTTACTTTATTTGTTTTCTTGCCAACCCTACTTTTCTTTATCGCCGCCGTTATTTTTTCTTTAGTTAAAGATACTTCTTCTCAATATTTTTATTTAAAAGAGAACTCTAATAATTCTTTTTTTGACCCCATCAAACAAGCTTTCTCTCAAGGGATTATCCACCCGAAAATTCACTAATAGATTCGCAGTCTGTTACTCGTGAATAATTTACGGGCATTTTTGTTTAAATTAAAATTAAATTGATATAAACAATGAAAAATATTTTAATCATCTTCGGAATTATTTTATTTGGAGTATTAATTTTGTTTATGGTGTTTCGGGGCGGAAACTCGCCTCAGCAGGCCAATCTTAATCAAATTTACAGCATTAACGACGAAGAAAAACCGGCCTTAGCCGTGGAACCAAATGGAATGGTTCAGGATTTAGGCAATATGAAGGTATCAGAAGAGCGCGCCGCTGAATTTGAAATTCGCAATAACGGTTTGCAGCCGCTTACCATATTTAATTCACAAACTTCCTGCATGTGCACATTCGGGCAAATCATTATTGGGGAAAATAAAAGCCCGACTTTTAGCATGTCTATGCACGGCAATCCAAAATGGCAGGGAATTTTAGAGCCAGGCCAAACCGCCGTTGCTAAAGTAATTTACCGCCCTTATTTAATGCCAGTGCAGGGGCCGGTAGAGCGAGCTTTTATTTTCGAAACCAATGATCCCTCTAATCCAAAAGTATATCTTACCATTAAAGCTTTTGTAGAGCAGTAAATTTCATATGGGCACAGAACAAATTCTTTTTGGCGCTTCGGTAATCGTGGCGTTCTTGAGCGGCATGGTTGCCCTTTTCGCTCCGTGCTGTATTACTTTTTTGCTGCCAGCTTATATCGGCCAGATTCTCCGCGCCAGAGTAAAAATTCTTTTGGGAACAGTTATTTTCGGGCTTGGCATAGCTACCGTAATGCTTCCCATTGCTTTGGGTTTTAGGGTTCTTGTTAATATATTTTCAGAATTCCACACCACAACTTATGTTATCGGCGGTTTGATGATGATATTTTTCGGAATTTGGACATTGCTCGGCAAGAAAATAAATTTTCCGTTTGCTCATTCAGCTAAGATATCCAATAAAATTGACAAGGGGTCGCTTTACGCTTTGGGGGTTTTTAGCGGAATTACCAGCGCCTGCTGCGCGCCTGTTTTAGCTGGCGCTTTAATGCTGGCAGGATTTTCAGCAACGCTTTTTAAAACGATTATTGTGGGATTTTCCTATGTTGCGGGCATGGTTTTTCCTCTTTTGATCGGAGCTCTTCTTTGGGAATCAAATCCTCTAATGCCCTTGCGTTCATTTTTGGCGAAATCCATCAGGCCAGGCATATCGCTTGGAAGTTTGATATCGGGGATTGCTTTTATTGCTTTCGGTTTGCTTTTAGCATTATTGGCTTTGGTCGGGAAAATTGCCATGCCAGAAAGCGGCAGCCGCACAGGCGCAGTTATGGGCAGTATTGTCATAAAGATTGGAGGATTTCTGAAGAATTACGGTTTTATTGAATACGTATTTCTTGTGATGCTTATTGCTGTTGTTATTCTTCTTGTCAGGAAATTAAAACGGGGGTAAAATAAAAATATGGAAAAATTTAAATTCGTGTTTAAAAAAATATTTACCGACGTTATTTACGCGGTTATTGCTCTTAGCGTAGCCATAAATGCGCTGTTGGTCTATTATTTGATTTTACTTGAAAGCAGCACGTTGTCTTTATTTTTGCAGTCAAACAACGCCTTATATAATATCCTCTCGATTGCTTTCACCGCATTGATAAGTATTTTATTCGGTTTATCGGCAAGTTTATTGCTTTACCATTTAAAGTTGAAACAGGCCTCAAAGAGCGGCGCTGGCAGAAGCGTGTTCGGCGGAATTATTGGAGCATTTGCCACCGGCTGTCCAACGTGCGGCGCTTGGCTGGTTTCTGCTATAGGCATTGGCGGGGGGTTGGCGGCATTTCCTTTTCAGGGGCTTGAATTAAAGGGTATTGCTTTATTATTTTTGAGCTGGTCTGTGTATTCAAGCGCCAGCGCTATTTATAATCATGAAAAAGGAGTCTGCTATCCTCTAAAAAAGAGCTGGCAAAGGCATGCGCCTATTTTTGCCGGGATATTCGCCGTCCTTTTAGTTTTAAACTTGCCGATTTTCGCAGCAAAGTATAATTTGAGATTTTCTTTTCAACCAGATAAGGCGAGTTCTGTTGCCGCTGTTTCAGGGAATATAAAAAATGATTCCAGCAGCGATTCCCCAGATATTAATTTGCTATTTCCGGAGCATGGTTACAAGGTTAATGCCTCTTATGGCGATATCGGCCCCAAAATGATTGAAGCTGGCGTGATTGATTTGGAAAAATTTAAACAAGTTTATGAAAGATCGGGCCGACCGCTTACCGAACAACAATTAAAAATATTAACCGAAGGATCAGACGAAAAAATAATCGTCAAGGAGGATAACTCCCATTTCCTGCTTAATTTCTTTTGGGCCTTCGGCTTGTTGAATAAAAATTCTATTCTAGAGACAGGTCCTCTTATGAAATACGGCGGATTGGCGGGAGCGGGTAATTTTGCTTCAACCGGCGGCTGGACTTTAGCAAAATCAAATGCAATGGATTACTATTCAAAGTCAACAATTTTAGTTTTGGACGATAAGCAGCAAAAAGAATTGGAAGATTTTACCGATAATGCTTACAGGCCCTGCTGCAATAATTCCACCACCTTTTCTGACTGCAATCACGGCATGGCTCTTTTGGGCTTGGGGCAGATTATGGCTGCGCAAGCAGCTACTGCTCAAGAGATGTTTGAGGCAGGAAAATATTTTAATTCTTTCTGGTTTCCCCAGCAGTATCTTGAGTTAGCTCAATATTTTCAAGCCAAAGAAGGCAAGAGCTGGCCAGAGGTTGAAGCGAGAACAGTTATGGGCAAAGATTATTCTTCGGCTTCCGGCTGGTCGCGTGTTCACAGCTGGCTGCAGTCAAACGGTCTTTTAGAGCAGGCGCCATCAGGAGGCGGCGGTTGCGGAGTATAAAATATATTAAATTATATGAAAGGTAAAATCGGCATAATTTTAGTTGTTATTGGCGGAATTTTTATCCTTGGCTGGTTTTTGTTTTCTAAATTTTCAGCGCCGGAGTCAGATATTGTAGCCAGAAACGGGCTCCATTGGCACTCAAATTTAAGTATTAATATTTTGGGCGAAGCTCAAGATGTTCCGGCAGGCCTTGGATTGGGAAGACTTCCCCATAATCCAATGCACACTCATGACCGCGATAACGTTATCCATATGGAATTTTCCGGAACAGTCAGGGAAGATAACCTTCTCCTTGAAAAATTTTTTGAAATTTGGGGAAAGCAGTTTAATAAAGACTGCATCTTTGATAAATGTTCGGGGCCGGATGGGAATCTGAAAATGATGGTTAATGGCAAAGAAAATAGCAACTTTGATAATTATATGATGCGAGACGATGATAAAATCGAGATAATTTTTAGCGCCTCGGCCTCTGCGGTTAAAGAAATTAAGGTGCTGGGAACGGAATTTTCTTTTGAGCCGTCAACCATTGAAGCAAAAAGCGGTGAAACCATAAAGATAATTTTCCAAAATAAAGGATCAATGCCTCACAATTTAACTATTAATGGCCCGGGAGTTGCGACAAAGACAGTAGGATCTAGCGGAGAAGATGCGATTGGATTTAAGGTTCCCAGCGCCGGGACTTACTCTTTTGAATGTTCTGTGCCCGGCCATAAGGAAGCCGGCATGCGGGGAAATCTGATAGTAGATTAATGTAATATTCCAATATGGATATTATTAAGGCCTCCGGAGAAAAAGAAAAATTCGATAAAGAGAAGTTTTGCCGATCGCTTAGAAGAGCCGGAGCTGATTCCGAGGCAGTTCAAAAGATTTGCGGCGCAATAACAAAAGAAGTATATCCCGGGATAAGTTCAAGGGAGATTTTCGAAAAAACTCAGAGTTTTTTAAAAAAAGACAATCCGATATTAGCGGCCAGGTATAATTTGAAAAGAGCCATTATGAGGTTGGGGCCGACCGGTTTTCCCTTTGAGAAATATATTGCCGGAGTATTGGAAGAATATGGCTATACAACTCAAGTTGGAAAACAAGTTATGGGCCGCTGCGTTACTCATGAAGTTGACGTTATTGCCCAGAAAGAAGGAAAGCATTTTATGATTGAATGTAAATATCACAACAGCGGCGGAATTCGGTCTGACTTGAAAGTGGCTCTGTACACCTACGCTAGATTTTTAGATGTGGAGGAAGAATGGAGGAAAATTCCAGGCCACAAAAATTTTTTCCACCAAGCATGGCTGGTAACTAATACCAAATGCACAAGCCAGGCTATAAAATATGCCAATTGCGCCGGCTTAAAGATTCTCAGCTGGCGTTATCCGAAAGGCGGCAGCTTGGAGAATCTAATCGAGAGAAAGGGCCTTTACCCAATTACCATTCTTCCGTCATTTGCAAGATATGCCGGAGAAAGACTGGCCCAGCAGGGGATTATGCTGACTAAGAATTTATTGCAGTATTCCGCAGACAGCTTATCAAAAAGAACCGGCCTTAAATTGCATATTATTCAAAGGCTTCAGGCGGAAGCTAAGCAGATTATAAATAGTTAGATATAAAAATAGCATAATATGAAAAAAGAAGTATTTAAAATCAGGGGCATGCATTGCGCTTCTTGCGCAAATACTATTGAGAAAGTAGTTGCTAATTTAGTCGGAGTAAAGTCGGCTCAAGTTAATTTTGGGGCAGAAACCCTGTTGGCGGAATACGATGAGTCAAAGACCGGTCCTGAAGAGATAGCTAAAACCGTAGAGGGCGTGGGGTACAAGCTTTTAATGCCGGAAAGGAAAGAGCCGTCCCTGGTTAAGACTGCGGACGGTAAGGCATTTTTGGCTTTTAAGGTCGTGGGCATGGATTCGCCTCATTGCGCCATGATCGTTGAAAAGGCGCTTAAAACTTTGCCCGGCATTGAGAAAGCCGAAGTGGATTACAACAATACCAGAGCCAAGATAGTTTTTGATCCCAAAAAGATTTCAGGAAAAGAAATTGAGAAAGTTATTGACGATACCGGCTATGAAGCCATTGCGGAAACTTCGGAGGCCCATGATATTTTAGAAAAAGAAAAACAGGAGCGGGAGAAAGAAATTTCTAATTTAAAAAGGAAGGTGATTATCGGAGTTATTTTTTCCATAGTCATATTTTTGGGCAGTTTTCCAGAGTGGTTCAGCTTTGTCCCCAAAATTTTAACCAATTATTTCATTTTATTTTTACTAACAACGCCTGTTCAATTTTGGGTGGGCAGCAGATTTTATCGGGGCTTGGTTGTTTTGTTCAAATACAGAACGGCCGATATGAATACCTTAATATCCATAGGCACCCTATCGGCATATTTTTACAGCGCAGTTGTAACTTTTTTCCCGGAATTTTTTATGAAGGGGGGCATTTTGCCAAAACCGTATTTTGACACTTCGGCAATAATCATTACTTTAATTTTACTTGGCAGATATTTTGAAACAATGGCCAAGGGCAGGGCTTCAGAAGCCATTAAAAAGTTAATGAAGCTGGGAGCTAAAACCGCCAGGATTATAGTTGGGGAGCAAGAAAAAGAAATTGAGATTGAAGCGGTAAAAGTCGGAGATATAATTTTGGTCAGGCCCGGTGAAAAGATTCCGGTTGACGGCGAAGTTTTAGAAGGCAAGTCGTCCGTTGACGAATCTTTGGTTACAGGAGAATCAATGCCGGTAAGCAAAGAGCAGGGTTCAAAAGTTATCGGCTCTACCATTAATCTTTCAGGAGTATTGAAATTCAGAGCCAGTAAAGTCGGGAAAGAAACTTTGCTTGCGCAGATTATAAAAATGGTTGAGCAGGCCCAGGCCTCCAAAGCTCCGATTCAGCGGCTGGCGGACTTAGTTTCTGGCTATTTTGTCCCGATTGTTATCGGGATTGCCATTTTAACATTTATTGTTTGGTTATTTTTTGGGCCTTCGCCGGCCATAACTTTTGCCTTGGTTAATTTTGTGGCGGTATTAATTATCGCTTGCCCTTGCGCCTTGGGGCTGGCCACCCCCTTGGCGATTATGGTGGGTACGGGATCGGCTGCCCAAAAAGGAATTTTAGTGAAAGACGCCGAGGCCCTGGAAATCGCCCATAAAGTAAAAGCGATTATTTTAGATAAAACAGGAACTTTAACCAAGGGGAAGCCAGAACTGACCGATATTAAAACCTTTGGCGGCAACGAGAAAGAGATTTTGCAATTGGCTGCCAGCCTGGAAAGATATTCTGAACATCATTTAGCAAGGCCGATAATCGCCAAAGCCCAAGCCGAAGGATTGGATTTTTTAGCAGTTGAAAATTTTAAGGCAGTTGCCGGCAAAGGAGTAAAAGCCAATTTGGGCGCCATAGGCAATAGGGGACTAATGAAAGAATTGGGCATATCTTTGGAAGATATTGAAAAAGATATCGTAAAATTGGAGGAGGAAGGTAAAACAGCGGTAATTTTGGCTGTTGGAAACAGGCCCAAGGGTATTTTTGGCATTGCAGATACTCTTAAAGATGAAGCAATCGGAATAGTGAAATCGTTAAAAAAAGAGGGTTTGGAAGTTTGGATGATAACCGGCGACAATGAAAGAGTAGCAAAGGCTATAGCCGGACAAGTTGGCATAGAAAATATTATGGCTGGTGTACTGCCTAATGAAAAAGCAGAGATGGTTAAAAAATTACAAAGCGGAAAAATTGAAAATTGGAAATTGGAAATTGGAAATTCCCGCCAGAGGCGGGTTGTGGCTATGGTGGGCGATGGCGTTAACGATGCCCCGGCTTTGGCACAGGCAGAACTGGGCATTGCTATGGGCGAGGGCACAGACATTGCCATGGAATCAGCCGAAATCACCTTAATGAGAGGGGATTTAACCTTGATACCTGAAGTAATATCTCTTTCCAAAAAAACTTTGGGAATAGTCAAACAAAATTTATTCTGGGCATTTTTCTATAACGTGGCCTTTATTCCGGTGGCAGCAGGCGCCTTATATCCATTTTTTGGCATCTTGCTCAATCCTATTTTCGCCGCCGCTGCCATGGCTTTCTCGTCTATTTCGGTAGTTCTCAACTCTCTTCGTCTAAAGCGAGTATAAATAAGTGCCTGTGGATAACCTCCCGTTGACACCCGACTGAACGGTCGGGTATAATTGTATAATATGAAAAAAGAAGACGCCACTAAAAGGCAAAAACAGGTTTTAAAAATCATTTATAACAGCTTAATTAACGCCGGTTTTCCGCCGTCTTTCAGCGAGCTCAAAGAAAAATTAAAAATTTCCTCCAACCAGTCTCTTTTGGATCTTTTTTCAATTTTAGAAAGAAAAAGCTTAATCAGGCGTGAGGAGGGTTCTGCCCGTGGCATTAAAGTTCTCAAAGCTGGGTATAAAGCCATTAATGCTTCGCCTCTGGCTCCGATAGTCGGCGCCACGTCAGCCGGCAGTTTCACCGAAGCCATAGAAGAAATTGATGCCTGGGTTCCTTTGTCAAAAGATACGGAAGTTATCTCCGAAGATGTTATAATTACTAAAGTGATAGGGGACTCAATGATAGGGGCCGGAATAAACGACGGGGATTTAGTCCTATTTAAAAAGACAAACGATTTTATTTCGGGCGACATTGTCCTGGCCCAAACACCCGACGGCACAACGGTAAAGCGTTTCATCTCCCAAAATAAACCTCCCTACAAATTTTTAAAGCCGGAAAATCCAAAATATAAACCAATTACTTTTACCGCCGAAACAGAGTTAATCGGCAAGAAAAAAGAGTTAGGACAATTTTTCACTAAAAAATCAGACTATATTTTTCAGAGGTTAGAGAAATATATTAAAGGAAAGAATGTCGTTGATCCTTTTGCCGGAGAGGGAGATTTGTTAATCTGGGCGAAACAAAAAGGAGCAAAAACCGTAAAAGGCGTCGATGTTGACGAGAGATATGCCCAGAAGAAAGATATATCTCATGGCGATAGTATAAAAAATCCTTTGCAATATCAGTTCGTTTTAACTAATCCGCCATATCTTAACATAAATAAGGCTAGTGAAGAAATAAAAAAACGATATTTTGTTGATTCAGGATTCGAGGATTTGTATCAGCTTTCTCTCCGCACTATTATGGATAGCGACGAGGGTATTGTTATTGTTCCGATAAATTTTCTATCAGCTGAAAATTCAAGGAAGATTAGAGGCATATTTTTTAATAAATTCGAAATCGTAGAGATGAATTATTTTACTTGTCAGGTTTTTCCAGATACGACATACAACGTTATAGCGTTTTATTACAGAAAGAAAAATAATCCGTTAGATACGAAATTTACCATAAAAACTCACATATACCCGCAAAACAAGAAAATAGATATTGAATTAAAGAAAGAGTTCGGCTGGACTATAAATGGCTCATTCCTTAAAATTATTAAGAGCCAGAAGAATGAACTGGGGATATATAGATTAACAGAGGAAGACGTTAAAAAAAATCACGGGCACATGGAGGTACCGGCCACGTATAACCATGTAAAAAATAAAATTCCCATAACCGTATCGAAAAATTTATATGATTTAATAAAATCTAATATTATTTTATTAAAGGCTATTGATAGCGGGACGGAAGAAGGTAAAATCAGTTTAGAAAATATAAGAAAATATGGGGTTGACTGCCTTGTCAGCAAAGAATCGTCAAGGCACATGATATATTTTATTTTTGAGAATAAAGTATCTATTCCGGAGCAAGAAAAAATTATAGATATCTTTAACAGTGAAATAAATAGAATGAGAGACGAATATTCATCTTTATTTTTGACTAATTACCGCGATAATGGCAGAAAGAGAATATCCTTTGACTTCACCTATAAATTT
>JACPLM010000023.1 GCA_016186525.1 Candidatus Nealsoniibacteriota bacterium
CGGCAAAAAATTGGAAGCGATATCCCACTCAAACAAAGCGAATATGAAAAGCCAAGTCCAATGAAGCTCAATATTAATTCCGAAAATCCTGCAAATCCTGAATCCCCGCATTGATTGCCTCCTCTATTTTATTTTCAAAGTTCGCCTGCGGCCCCAACCGGATTTGAACCGGTGATCTTTTGGATGAAAACCAAATGTCCTGAACCAGGATAGACGATGGGGCCAAACATATCCATTTATATCATTTTATTGAAAAAAATCAAGGGAAGGGTTAAGATTTATATATATGGAACTGCCTAAGGCCTACGAACCAAAACAAGTTGAAGATAAAATATACAAACTCTGGGAGGAGAGCGGTTTTTTCTCGCCCGCCGAAGCTTTAGCGAAGGCGGGTAATCCCAATAAAAATAAAACTTTCACCATCCTCCTTCCCCCTCCCAATATTACGGGCTCCCTGCATATGGGCCACGCTTTAAATGCGACCATCCAGGATATTCTAATCCGCAAAAAGAGGATGGAAGGATTTTCAGCTCTTTGGCTGCCAGGCACCGACCACGCTGGCATTGCCACCCAAGCTAAGGTAGAAAAGGAATTAAAAAAAGAGGGGTTGAGCCGTTTTGATTTGGGCAGGGAGAAATTTCTGGAAAGAGTTTGGGAATGGAAAGAAAAATATGGAAATATAATTTTAGACCAGCTTAAAAAAATGGGCGCCTCTTGCGATTGGTCGAGAACCCGCTTTACCTTAGATAAAGAATACGCCAAAGCAGTGGAAACGGCTTTCCTGCATTATCATAAAAAGGGCTGGATTTATAAGGGCAAAAGAGTCGTCAATTGGTGCCCCCGTTGCGCCACTTCTTTATCGGACTTAGAACTAGAGTATCAAGAAGAAAAAACCCATCTATGGTACATCCGTTACCATGTTGCTCCACTTGGTGGAGCAACTAGTTGCTCCACCAAGTGGAGCAACCAAATTATCGTCGCCACCACAAGGCCTGAAACAATGCTCGGAGATACGGCCGTAGCTGTGAATCCCAAAGATGAAAGATATAAAAATTTGGTCGGAAAAAAAGTTATTTTGCCAATAGTCGGCAGGGAGATTCCCATTATCGCCGACA
Organism: Candidatus Nealsoniibacteriota bacterium; assembly: GCA_016186525.1. GTDB lineage: Bacteria > Patescibacteriota > Minisyncoccia > Minisyncoccales > MHMH01 > JACPGX01. The sequence goes on from JACPLM010000023.1 coordinate 1,116, forward strand.
AAGATATAGACTCTAAATTCGGCACAGGAGCTGTTAAAGTTACGCCGGCACACGACTTAACCGACTATGAAATAGGCCTTAGGCACAATTTAGAAGTTATTCAGGTAATTAACGAAAAGGGCAGAATGAGCGAAAACTCTCCCCTGCCTTATCGGGGCCTGAAAACCATTGAGGCCAGAGAAAAAATAATTGAAGAATTAACTAAGCTGAATCTAATTGAAAAAATAGAAGATTATACCCATCAGGTTCCAAAATGCTATCGCTGCAACTCAACCGTTGAATTAATTCCATCAGAACAATGGTTTTTGAAAATGCAGGAATTGGCAAAAATAGCGATTGAAGCCGTGAAATCTGGAAAAGTAAAATTCGTTCCCAAAAAATGGGAAAAAATTTATTTTGACTGGCTGAAAAACGTCAGAGATTGGTGCATCTCCCGCCAACTTTGGTGGGGCCATAAAATTCCCATTGATGGCGTAGAAGATGTTTTAGACACTTGGTTTTCTTCCGCTTTGTGGCCATTTGCCGGTTTGAGTAAAAGCGACTTGGGAAAATTTTATCCGACAGATGTTTTATCTACTGCCAGAGATATCATCAATCTTTGGGTGGGAAGAATGATTTTTTCCGGAATGGAATTTATGGGCAAAGAGCCCTTCTCGACCATCTTGATTCACCCGACTGTTTTGACAAAAGAAGGGCAAAGAATGTCAAAATCATTGGGAACGGGCATTGATCCTATTGTTCTTATAGATAAATACGGGGCCGATGCTACAAGATTCGGCATCGCCTACCAGCTTATGGGCGGGCAAGACATAAAATTCTCGGAAGACAATATTATGATGGGGAGAAAATTCTGCAACAAGTTGTGGAATGCAAGTCGGTTTGTCTTGTTGGCGCTTGGCGCCGACAAGCCAATGTTGGCGCCAAGCGCCGACAAACTGGCAAAAATCAAAATAATAAAACAATTAAACCAAACAATAAAATCGGTCAATAAAGACATTAATAACTATCAATTCGGCAAAGCAGCGCACACTCTCTATGATTTCTTTTGGCATGACTTCTGCGACATTTATATTGAGGAGTTCAAAAACCAGCCAACCAGCAAACCAGCAAACCAGAAAACATTATTGTATGTATTGCTAACCTCGCTTAAACTGCTCCACCCCTTTATTCCCTTTATTACCGAAGAAATTTATCAAACATTGCCCGTCAAAAATAAAAAAGAATTTTTAATGATTGAAGTTTGGCCCCAATGAGCTACCCCATCTATATATTTTTCGGTTTAGCGCCCAGCATCATCTAATCCAACCCGACGATCTTGAGGGTTTTCCTTTGGGGCATGCTGGCAGCTGTCCCCGCAGCTTTAATAGAATTGGGCTTTGCCGAATTCCTGCAAAAATTAAGCCTTCCCGCAATGATCATGACTCCCATTTACGTATTCTTGGGAATAGCTTTAGTGGAAGAAATTTTTAAATACCTCGTGGTAAGAAAAAAAATACTCAACCACCCCGAACTTGATGAGCCATTGGATGTTATGCTCTATATGATTATATCCGCTTTGGGCTTTGCCGCCTTGGAAAACCTTTTAATTCTTCTGCCGCTGGCTCATCCATTCCAATTTGCGGAAACCTTTCTGGTGAGCGGATTCAGATTTGCCGGAGCTACCTTCCTGCACGCCTTAACTTCCGGGCTGTTGGGATACTTTTTGGCCTTATCTTTCTTGAAGCAGGGAAATAGGACAAAACTTTTCGCCAAGGGGTTATTCACAGCTGCTATCTTGCATGGGCTTTATAATTTTTCTATAATAGAGATAGATAATGGCTTTAGGTTCCTAACTCCGGTTATTATATTAATAGGATTAGTTATTTTTGTTTCTTTGGGTTTTAAAAAGGTCGTAAAATTAAAAAGTATCTGTAAGATTAAATAATAAAGTGTTATGGGTTTTTTTGATAAATTAAAAAAGTCAGCGGAAGAGGTTGAAGAAAAACCGATTCCGGAAAAAACAGAGAAGAAGAAAAAGGAGGCAAAGCTAAGAGCTGAAAAAATTAAAATCCAACCCGATGTTCCAAAAGCGGCTGTTGTTTCAAAAAAAGAGGAAAAAAATGAGCCGATCACGCAAGGAGAGCTGGCCATTGACGTATATGAAACCGATGAAGATTTCGTAATCAGATCTACCATCGCGGGGGTTAAAGCCGAAGATTTGGACATTAGTATTGAAAATGACATTGTCACCATCAAGGGCAGCAGACAAAAGCAAACAGAAGAAAAAACAAAAAAATATTATTATCAGGAATGCTACTGGGGAGAATTTTCAAGGCAGGTGATTCTGCCAGAAGAAGTTGACGGCTCAAAAGCCGAGGCCTCGATAAAAGACGGAATTTTGACTCTTAAAATACCGAAGGTTATAAGAATCCAAAAACGTAAAATCACCATCAAGCAGGAAGACTAACTAAAAATGCAAACGCCCCCGCGAGGGGGTGTTTTGTTTTGTGCCCAGGGGGAGATTCGAACTCCCAACCCTTTCGAGACATGGTCCTAAGCCATGCGCGTATGCCAATTCCGCCACCTGGGCATTTGTATGAGGCCCGGCCTCATACAACCCCATACAACGACCTCGTGTTTTTATTTTATACTTTTTTAGCAAAAAATCAACCCTATCCACCAACCAAAAACGCATATTCAAAATGACATATGCGCTTGGCTGAAATCAATAATGAATTTAAAATTCTAACCGGATATAATACTTGTGATTACCGCCACTATTCCTCTTGCTCCCAAGCCAACGGCTACTCCGATTATTGCGTTAATCAGCATTGTTTTGGCTTTAGTAACATTCTCGGGACTGCCTCCGGCCGTAACCCATAAAAATCCAGCGTAAACTAAGAAGAGCGCGGCTATAGCCATTAAAAAGACAAAAACCCAATTACCTACTGTCTGAATCAGGGTAAGTAAGCTACTAGCTCCTGTAATAAGCGCTCCGACGCATTTCGATGTGTCTGGATTCCAAAAACAGCTGCTCTTTTGGCATGTATCCACTACGGTATATTCAGAGCATTTTGTCTCTGTTGCCCCCAAGGCCACTCCAACCCCCAATAACGGGAGAACCAATAAACTAGTTAAAATAAATATTGGCAAAAATTTCTTCATAAATAAATTGTTGATGTAATTTTTAATTCGACCTTTTAAGAAATTAATCTATATTACTCCTATTACTGATTTTAACACTGCCACTAGCCCTTTTGCAAGCAAGAGAACGGCAAGCCCTATAGCGCCATAGAGCATCATATTCTTTGCCGTCTCCACTCTTTTTGGATCTCCCGCTGATGTCACATACAGAAAACCGGCAATAATAAATATTATAGGGGCTATGGTGATGCCAACCCAGAAAATAAAATTAACAATGACATTTAATAAATCCGGAAGCGTTTTCACGCTAAGCGGGTTAGTAATCTCGACTGAAGAGCCCGGAGGAGGAGTCCCGCCCGGAGGAGGAGTCCCGCCCGGAGGAGGAGTCCCGCCCGGAGGAGGAGTCCCGCCCGGAGGAGGAGTCCCACCCGGAGGAGGAGTCCCACCGGCAGGTGGCAAATCATGGGACACACCGGGATCGGTGCAAGCCCCGTCTGATAAAATTTCCACGCTATCTGCATCATCAGCCCAAGTATTGCCGGGAACTATCTGATACCTATCATCATTCAAATAATACAACGTCTCATCGCGAAAGCAGATATTTTTACCCTTAAAGTTATCATTTTCATACAGCCTAACGTCATATGCGCCCTGTATTTTGATGGAGCCGACTTGGCGGCACATTTTATAGCCATTATTTTCAGAATCTTCAGGCAAAGGAGTAGTTCCGCAAACGCTATCAATATTGACAGTTGTCTTCCTCCAGCCATTTGTTAAGGGATCATTTCCGCACTTTTGATCGTCGCAGAGGAAAACCCCGCCGGGCGGGGATAGAGGTTCTGAGTTGCAAAAACAAATATCATTGTTTTGGCCAAAAGTAATAGATTCTGTACATTCTTTAGGAACAGCTCTGCTACTAGTATCTTCAAAACCCTTAATGCAGTTGCTTGAGGATCTGCAAACCTGATTGCAAGTATAATTTAATCCGGGAGAAGCAGGTATCTCACTGTATTGTTTTTTGAAGATACCTTCTCCGCAATAGCAATATTCATCAGACGGATTTTCAGACCTTATTTTTTGGTCGCAAGCTCTATATCCTTTTTTACTTGAATCAGTAAGGTCATCAATGCCAAAACCGCAAGGAGTTGCCCCAATTTCGGTGCAAATATTATTACAATAAGTATCCCCTATATCCGGCGGCAATTGATAAACCGTGTAGGCCTCTGAAACTGAAGGCAAAAACGCGAAAAACGCCAGAAATGCTGAAAAAAATGACGCTGTTATAAGAATTCTCTTCATGCTTATATTTTACCACTTAAATGCAAGCAGCGGAAGCGACTTTATCCCCCGGCTCAAGTTTCATTATTCTGACGCCTTGAGTGGCCCTGCTTAATTTGCTGATGGAATTTACCACCGTCCTTATGACATGCCCCCCGCGCGATATAACGATTAAGTCCTCTTCTTCGCCGGTTAAAATCATGGCTGAAGCAAGCTCTCCTGTTTTAGAAGTAATCTTTGCAGTAAGAATGCCGGATCCTCCCCTTCCTTGTATTTTGTACTCTCTCAAGTCTGTCCTTTTGCCATAACCATTTTCCGTAAGCACCAAAAGGTGGCATTTGCCCGGCTGGCATTTTTCATTGGTGACATCCATAGAAATCACCTCGTCTCCCTTTCTCAAACGAATGCCCCTGATGCCCGAGGCCTGGCGGCCCATCTCCCTGATATCTTTCTCTTTAAAGCAAATTGATTGTCCTTTTTTGGTAACTAAAATTATTTCGTCTTCGCCAGTCGTCTTTGCCACTTTTCTCAACAAATCTCCTTTCTTTAAGGTCATGGCAATAAGGCCTGACTTTCTGACATTTTCAAACTCTTCCAAGGCCGTCTTTTTCACTATGCCGTCTTTTGTCGCCATTACCAAATATTTAGTTTTTTCATCTTTTGCCAAGGTTTGCAAAGATAAAACCTTGTCTTGCGGAGAAATCTCCAAGAAATTCAAAAGGCCTCTGCCTTTAGCCACTCTTGTCCCTTCGGGAATTTCATAAACCGGTGTACGGAAAACCTTGCCCGAATCGGTGAAGAAGAGCAAAGAATCGTGGGTCATGGCAGTCAGGAAATGCTCAACAATGTCGTCTCCTAAAGTTTTCATGCCGATCATCCCCCGGCCGCCTCTCTTCTGCATTTTATAGAACGAGGGATTGATTCTTTTGATGTAGCCGCCCTTAGTCAGGGTGATAATCGTCTCTTCCTGCGGGATTAAATCTTCTTCGGCTATGTCCCCCACTTGCTGGACATGAATCTTAGTTTTTCTTTCATCGCCAAAATTGTCTTTTACTTCTTTAAGCTCTTTTTTCACCACCTCTTTTATTTTCTGCGGGCTGTTTAAAATCGCGGCCAAATCTTTTATTCTGGCGCGTATTTCTTCTAGCTCATCTTCTATTTTTTTCCTTTCCAGTTTTGCCAGGGCCGATAGCTTAGTTTCCAATATGGCATTGGCCTGAATCTGTGTCAGCTTGAACCGCTTCATTAAATTATTCAGGGCATCTTCGCGGCTGTCTGAATTTCTGATGGTCTTAATAACAGCGTCGATATTGTCCAAGCACTTATGCAAACCCTCCAAAATATGGGCTCTTTCTTTGGCTTTTTGCAAATCGTATTCAGTTCTCCTGCGCACAACCACCTTGCGATATTCAAGATAATAATACAAAACCTCATTCAAAGATAAAACTCTGGGCTGAATGCCGTCAACTAAAGCCAGCATGTTCAAATGAAAAGTTTTCTGAAGGTCGGTGAATTTATAAAGCCGGTTTAAAACTTTCTGCGGATAGGCGTCCTTCATCAGGTCTATAACTATGCGCATGCCTTCTTTGTCCGATTCGTCTCTGATATCTTTTATCCCGTCAATTTTCTTTTCCTGGACTAAATTGGCAAGCTGCTCAATTAAGCTTGATTTCAAAACCTGAAAAGGAATCTCTGTGATAATGATTTGGTTTCGGCCGGTTTTTTCAGATTCTAAAACCTCTGCCTTCCCCCTGGTGACGATGGCTCCCTTGCCTTGAGAATAGGCCTCAAGGATTTCTTTTTGATTGAAAATGCTGCCGCCTGTCGGGAAATCGGGGCCTTTGACAAACTGGAAAAGGTCTTCAGTGTCTGCTTTGGGATTATCCAGCAGGAAAATGCAGGCGTCAACCACCTCTGAAAGATTATGCGGCGGGATATTGGTGGTCATGCCCACGGCAATGCCCAAAGAACCGTTTAATAAAAGCTGGGGTACGGGCGAAGGCAGGACAGCGGGTTCTTTTCTCGTGCCGTCGTAGTTGTCAACAAAATCAACGGTATTTCTTTCAATATCCTTGAGCATTTCTTCTCCGATTTTTGACATGCGCGCTTCCGTGTAACGCATTGCAGCCGGACTGTCCCCGTCGATCGATCCCCAGTTGCCCTGGCCTTCGATCAAAGGATAACGGAGAGAAAAATTCTGGGCCATTCTCGCCATGGAATCATAAACCGCCACGTCTCCGTGCGGATGGTAGCGGCCCAAAACCAAACCTACCACATTTGCTGATTTGCGGTATTTGGCTGAGTGGGTCAAACCGTCTTCTTCCATGGCAAACAGAATTCTGCGGTGGACCGGCTTTAAGCCGTCCCTGACATCTGGCAAAGCCCGGGAAACAATAACGGACATTGCGTAGTCAATATATGACTCGCGCATTTCTTCAACTATTTCCCTTGGCTTAATGTGGCCGGATTCGGTCGGCTTGCTCTCTTCCGGCTTTTTCTTCTCTGGGATTTCAGGGACTTCAGGATTATCTATTTCTTTGCCCGGCTTAATCGGTATTTCCGGCTTATCAATCTTTTTCCGTTTCTTTGCTTTATTCTGTTGTGGTTGTCGTTTCTTCTTCGGCATTTTTAATTAATTCTTTTAATTCTCCAATTTTATTTCCCAATTCTTCTTTTGGCTCTTCTATGTCGGGCATTTTAAAGGCGGGGAAATTAAGCCGCTCTATAAATTCTTTGCCCCTAAAATTACTTATTGTTTTTTGGGCGTTCTTTACCCACCAAAAAAACAAACCAATGGCTGCCGCAATCGTTGCTAACCAAAGAATAATTTTCTTTGTTCTTACTGTCATGCGCTCAATACTTGTATTTTTGTTTCTTCCTGCGGCAAATCTTTCTTTTTAATTAGAAGTTTGGGCTCCGGCGCAGCTGTCTTCTGGCCCATCTCTTTCAAAAATTTATCCAACCCGTCAATTTTAATTTTTAATCCCGGCAATTGGTAATGCATGGGTATCACAATCCGCGGCTCAATTTGGGCTATCACTTTGGCAGCTCCCTTGGCATCAATAGTAAATGTGCCGCCTACGGGCACCATTAAGATATCAATGTCGCCTATGGCTTCCAACTGTTCCGGGCTAAGTTCGGTCTCTCCGAAATCGCCCATGTGGCAAAGGCGCATTTCTTCAGCTTCTATAATATATATCGTATTTTGGCCGCGCTCTTTCCCTTTTTGGTCATCGTGATACGAGGGAATGCCATGAATAAAAATTTCTTTTCTTTCGTATTCTCCGGGGCCCGCAATCAGGAATGGATCTTGCCCCACTGCTTTAATGTTGTTATGGTCGTAATGGTCGTGAGTTACCAGTAAAATATCGGCTTCAAGTTTTGGCAAGCGCAAGCCCGCTTCTTCAGAAAAAGGATCGATAACAATTTTAACCTGCTCCCCTTTTTGCTGGGAAGCGATAATTTGGAAACAAGATTGCCCGTGCCAAAAAATATGCATTAAGTTATTTTATCATGCCTTGCCAAGCCAGACAAGATGTGGTAAATAAAAAAGTATGACCAAAGACACATTAGAAACAAATAATTTATCATTATTAAAGCCCCCGAGAATCGGCGATATTGTTGAAGGACAAGTTATCGGAGCCGGGCAATCCACTATTTATGTTGACTTGGGGCCCATTGGCGCCGGTATTATTTTTGGCAAAGAATTTTATCAAGCAAAGTCCGAGCTTAAAAAGATAAAAATAGGCGACAAAATTTTCGCTAAAGTAGTTGATATAGAAAATGAAGACGGCTATCTTGAATTGTCGCTGACTGAAGCCGGGAAAGAAATCGGCTGGGAAAAACTGCAGAAAATAAAAGAGAATGACGAAGTGATAAAGGTTCAAATTATCGGAGCCAACAAAGGCGGCTTGATTGCTGAAATTGAAGGAGTCCAGGGATTCTTGCCCGTCTCCCAGCTGGCTCCCGATCATTACCCCAGAGTAGAGGGAGCGGATAAAACTAAAATTTTGCAAAAACTCCAAAAACTGGTCGGAGAAGAATTGGGAGTGAAAATTTTTGACCTGGCTCCCTCGGAAGAAAAGCTTATCTTCTCTGAAAAAGCCACTGATACCGAAAAGCTTAAAGATATTCTGAAAAATTACAAAGTAGGAGATGTGGTAGATGGAGAAATCACCGGCATCGTGGACTTTGGAGCTTTCATTAAATTTTTGCCTTCAGAAGCTCCGGCAAAAGAAGAGGGAGTTGAGCTGGAAGGATTAATCCATATTTCGGAGCTGGACTGGCAATTGATTGAAAGTCCGTCGGAAATAGTCAAAGTAGGCGAAAAAGTGAAAGCCAAAATCATTGAAATAACTCCTGATGGAAGAGTTTCCCTCTCTCTAAGGGCTTTGAAAAAAGATCCTTGGGCAGGCATTGATGAAAAATACAAGAAAAACGATATTATTTCCGGCAAAGTCACCAAATTCAATCCTTTTGGCGCTTTTGTGGAAGTGGAGCCGAAAATCCAAGGGCTTTGCCATATTTCCGAATTCGGAAATCAGGCCAAAATGGAAGAGCAATTAAAAATCGGCAAAACTTACAAATTCCAAATCCTCCAAATTGATCCATCCGAGCACAGAATGACGCTAAAATTATCTCAAGAATAAAAATATGCATCGGCCAATAAAAATCTTGTCGATCTTGACAAGGTTTTTATTTTGAGCTATAATGTTGGGTCAAGCAAATTTAAACAGCGGCTTGGCGAAAACCCGTAAAAAAGGAGGATATTCAATATGGACGGGAGAAAGGCGTTTGTGCCGTATTGGTTGCGGCGATCTGAGGAAAGTTTACAAAAAGATGTGATGATTATTCTGGGCCGATGCAATGCAATCAGGCGGCTCGCCACCAATACCAATGGCGAGGGAGATGAAGCGGATCTGGAGGGAGCCAGGGTGGACTTGAAGGACTCGCTCGTTGAAATCTCGAGCAGAGGCGATACTGGCGACAACCCTCTATGGGCTGCGGTCATGATGATAAGGCCGCAGGTGATCAACGGCCGTATGGCCACTTCCGTAACGGAGGAAATCTCCCAGGCCCTCTGGGACCTGAAAGAAGACTGCGCGGAGAAGCAGGCCGATAAGGCCGAATTGTTCGGCAAACTCGCTGGTCGGCTTCGACGCCACCAGATAAACTTCTTCAGGACCGTCATTTCCGGCGGACAGCTGATTGCGAAAGAGAAGAACGGCGAATGGCGAAACCATTATTTCCCCGGGATTCCCTTCGCTTTTAGAACGGAAGCTGGCGTAAAGCTAAGTACGAGCCCGGAGAACATGCCAGCGGTGATCAAGGCCTACAAAGTGATGGCTGAGAAAACCATCGGCAACGCGAGGACGGCGATCGATGCCGTGATCGCGGACATGGAAACGCTATCGAAAGGATTGTACCCTCAAAAGAAAATCTAAATAAGTATTGAGAAGAACCTGTCGAGATTCTGGACAAAATGTCCAAGGGTCTTGACAGGTTTTTTGTTTGGTGCTATACTGTTATGTTGAACCCTGATAAGCCAATCGGGGTAAATAAAAACGCAGGAGGAAAAAAGTTGGCTAAGCAAGCAGAAGGAAAGATCGTTTTTGGGGAGGAAGTGAGGGAGAGGCTGGGGGAGAGATTCGGCAGGAACCACGTCCACGCCGAAGGAGATGGCAAGCCGGAGAGAAACCGGGGAGAGAAAAAGCACGGGCAGAAGCCCGCGCGAGTCGAAACCATACGGCAAGTAAAGAAGGAGGAACCAATGAAGCCACAGACCATTCCGGTAGCGCGACCTCAGACCACCACGAGGGCCCCGCAGACCACCGCCCGCGAGTACACGCCGTTCGGGTCCGCCCTGTGGAACGCACGGCAGATCACGACCCGCCGGCCCGACCAGGAACAGGTGGAAATCTTCACCGCTCTCCAGAAGGCAGTAAGCCAGCTGGACGAGGACGGGAAGCGCAACCTCGTCTTCCGCCTCCAAAAAGAAGTCATGGAGGACAAGGGGTGCGGGATTCCCGGATTGTTCACAGTGTGCCGCATGGCACGGATGCTAGCAGTCGCTGCCAGCACCGCCGCAGTCAGGCAAACAGGCCTGACCTTCGGAGGACTCCAGGCTGCCGGCCTCGCCGAAGCGAAACCGGGCAGGGACGGCAAGGACGCCTATGTGGTATACAAGTTCGGCGCCCTGAACTTGGTCGAAGCGGCCAAGAAGCTCCGCCGCAACAGCAATGTCACAGCGGCTAAGGTGCTCGAAGAGCACATCAGCCGCGGTGAACGCAACAGGGCGCTGCGCGAAGCGCAGAAAGCCCAGGCTCCCGCAGAAGCGGAGGCCTAAAACATAAGAAAGCCCCCGAGCGCAAATGTGTACAACACAAATGCGCCGGGGGCTCTTCATTTGGACTTGAATTGAAAGAGAGAGACATGTATGATAAAATCAAAATATGAAATCTTTATTCAAAAATTTTATTTTCGTTCTTTTAATCTTCCTGGCGATTTCAGGTATTTTTGCTTTGTTCTCCCAGCCGTTTGAAAAAACGAATGAAATTTCTCTGACCAAATTAGTGGAAGATATTAATCAGGAAAAAGTTAAAAAAATAACCGTTTCGGGAAACAGCGTAGAAATAATTTATCAGGATGATTCTGCGGCTAAAGCTAAAAAAGAAACAGAATCCTCTTTTACCGAAACCTTGGCCAACTACGGATTGGCTCAAGAAAAAATAAACAAGGTAGATATCGCGGTTAAAGAAGAACGAGGCCTAGCTTACTGGCTGGGGCCGATCTCTGTTTTTGTTCTTCCCCTTTTAATCTTCGGCCTTTTCTTCTGGATGATTTTCAGGCAGGCAAAAGCCGGAGCTACGCAAGCGTTTAACTTTTCTAAAGCCAGAGCCAGATTGTTCGGAGCCGAAGGGCACGGCAAAGAAAGAATCACTTTTAAAGACGTAGCCGGCTTAAAAGAAGCAAAAGAGGAATTAAAAGAAATTGTTGACTTTCTGAAAAATCCTAAGAAATTTCTTGATATGGGAGCTAGAATCCCAAGAGGCGTGCTTTTAATGGGAGCTCCCGGAACCGGCAAAACTTTATTGGCAAGAGCCGTAGCCGGAGAAGCCAGAGTCCCCTTCTTCCATATATCCGGCTCTGAATTTGTGGAAATGTTCGTCGGAGTGGGAGCTGCCAGAGTCAGGGATTTATTTGAAACCGCTAAAAAATCCGCCCCATCAATTTTATTCATCGACGAACTTGATGCGGTCGGAAGGCACAGAGGCGCGGGATTGGGCGGAGGCCACGATGAAAGGGAGCAAACATTAAACCAAATCCTGGTGGAAATGGACGGCTTTGAAAGAGATACTAATGTGATCGTGACAGCAGCTACCAACAGGCCTGACATTTTGGATCCAGCATTACTAAGGCCGGGCAGGTTTGACAGAAGAGTAATTTTAGACGAGCCAGATGTTAACGACAGAGAGGCAATCTTAGACATACACGTCAAGGGGAAACCTTTGGCGCTCAATGTCAATCTAAAAGAAGTTGCCGAGAGAACCCCGGGCTTTGCCGGAGCTGACTTAGCGAACTTGGTCAATGAAGCCGCAATATTGGCTGCCAGACGAAATAAAACTCAGATTTACCAGGAAGAATTATTGGAATCAATTGATAAAGTTCTTTTGGGGCCAGAAAGAAGAAGCCATATTTTGTCAGAAAAAGAAAAGAGAATTGCCGCCTATCACGAAGCAGGCCATGCCCTGGTATCATCTTTCATGCCCGAATCTGAACCAGTAAGAAAAATTTCTATTGTTGCCAGGGGACGAGCAGCCGGCTACACCTTAAAGCTGCCTACTCAAGAAAGGCGCTTAAGGACGCGCGGCGGATTCTTGTCTGAGCTGGCTTCTTTATTGGGAGGATTTGTGGCAGAAAAAATGGTATTTGGCGATATTACCACGGGAGCTTCCAATGACTTGGAAAAAGCGTCTGAACTGGCTCGCAAACTTGTCAAAGAATACGGCATGTCGGAGAAATTAGGCCCCATCGCTTTCGGCGAAAAAGAAGAGCTGGTGTTTTTAGGCAAAGAATTGGGGGAGCAAAGAAATTATTCTGAAAAAATTGCCGCAGAAATTGACGAAGAAGTCTCTAAATTTATTAAAGACGCTCAAAATGCAGCGCAAAAAACAATAAAGCAAAAGAGGGCGGTACTGGATAAAATCGGTAAGGCCCTTTTTGAAAAAGAGACTATTGAGAGGGAAGAGTTTGAAAAATTAATAAAACCTGGTAAAAAGACAATGAAAGAATCGAAAACGGTGAAGGCTGGCAAATTCAAGATTAAGCGCGTGTAGCTCAGCTGGTTAGAG
>JACPLM010000024.1 GCA_016186525.1 Candidatus Nealsoniibacteriota bacterium
CCCTGAAAACAAATAAGCGTGGGAAATCATCCCTGAAGATACGGCATTGGCCAAAGTTTGAACCACATGCTCTTGTCCCGCAATTTCAGCAAAAGTTTTTGGCCTATATTTTCTGTATAGAACTAGGTTCTGCATGTTTAAACACTATAAACTTATATCCTAAAAAATTCCAAGTCATAGCGGCGAAAGTCGCGCAAATAGCTCCGACATTGGCCCAAAGCTTATCTCCTATGCCCAATTGCGGGCCGATTATATTGACCACCAAAGAAGCCACCCCGACATTTATGCCAAAACCGACAAAACTCACAATAAAAAATTGGGTAAATTCCTTTCTGGCTGTCGCCCCTCCTTGGCCCTTGAAAGTCCAAAACTTGTTTAAAAAATAGCTGTTTATCACGGCCACCGTAAAACTAACGCCCTTAAAAGCGGAGTAAGCAAAACCAGTCGAGATCCCTGATGTAAAAATCAAAAGATTCAATACTCCCAAATCAACTAAGGTATTTAATGCGCCGACTAAAACGAATTTGATTGCTTGTTTGATTGTTGTATTCATTCTGTTATTTTATCACCAAAAATGTTAAAATACAATCGATGATTAAAATTTATAACACCCTATCGCGCAAAAAAGAGACACTAAAGCCCCTCGATAATGCTCGGGGCAAAAAGCTAAAGCTTTTTGTCTGCGGTCCTACAGTTTATGATTCAGCCCACATAGGGCACGCCAGAACCTATTTGGCTTTTGATATGATTGTAAAATACCTGAAAGAAAAGGATTACGATGTTTTTTATTTGCAGAATATTACCGACCTTGACGATAAAATTATAAACAGAGCGAGGGAATCTAAAATTTTTTGGAAGGATTTAACTAAGAAATTTGAGAAAGCATATCTGCAGGATATGAAAGCCCTGAAGATTAACAGCGTTTCCAAGTATGCCAGGGCTACGGATTACATTAAAGAGATTATCGGCCAAACAAAAAAACTTTTGAAAAAGGAATTTGCCTACCAAATAGAAGACGGGGTCTATTACAATATTTCTAAATTTAAAGATTACGGAAAATTATCGCATAGGACGGTTTTGCAGGCCGAAGATGCCGTCTCGCGGATTGACGAAGCTAAAGATAAAAGAAATAAAGGAGATTTTGCTCTTTGGAAGTTTTCTAAATCAGACGAACCCAGCTGGTCAAGCCCCTGGGGCCAAGGGCGGCCCGGCTGGCACATTGAGGATACCGCTATTACCGAGAAATTTTTTGGCGCCCAGTATGACATCCACGGCGGAGCGAGAGATTTAATATTCCCCCACCACGAAGCTGAAATTTCCCAAATGGAAGCTATTTCCGGCAAAAAACCCTTAGCCAAATACTGGCTGCATACAGGATTTCTGACGGTCAACAACCAAAAAATGTCCAAATCGCTGGGAAACTTCATAACTATCAATGATTTTATAAATAAACATTCGGCAAGAGTTCTCCGATTTTTAGTTTTAAAAAACCACTACCGCTCCCCCATTGATTACAGCGAAAATGCGGTTTTGCAGGCGAAAAGAGAACTGGAAAGGATTGACGAATTCGTCGGATATTTGGGATGTCCGACATCCCCCAAAATTAAGGGGGATGTCGGACATCCAGATATTAAGCAATTTCAAAAACGATTTGAAGCGGCCATGGAAGATGACTTTAACGCGCCCAAAGCCGTGGCAGTAATTTTTGAACTAATGCGCCAAAGAGATGTTTTAAACGCAAAAGATGTATTAGAATTTTTGAAGCAAATTGATAAATTCTTCAACTTTATCTTCTGGCCTAAAGTAAAAGAAAAAATTCCTCAAGAGATTATTAATTTAGCCGAAAAGCGGGAAAATTACAGAAAAGAAAAAAACTGGCAGAAAGCCGATGAAATAAGAAAAGAAATGACGAAACTCGGCTGGCTGGCGGAAGATGCAAAAGAAGGGCCAAATTTGAAAAAAATAAAGTAATATCCTATACTAACTAAGTATGAGTATGGAAACTCCGGACAAAATTCCTCCGCAAAATGTTGAAGCTGAAAAATCTCTTTTGGGCTCTTTGATGTTGGACAAAGATGCCATTATAAAAGTGGTTGATTTTTTGCAGCCGCGCGACTTTTACAAGGGCGTTCACCATGAAATTTATTCTGCCATGCAGAATCTCTTTGAAAGAAGAGAGCCGATTGACCTGCTTTCCGTTTCGGCTCGGCTTAAAGAGGTGAAAAAACTTGGGGAAATCGGAGGCAATGCTTACTTGACTGAACTTATCAATACCGTTCCTACTGCCGCCCATGTCTTGAATTACGCCAAAATCGTCCAAAAGAAAAGAATTCTCCGCGACTTGATAGAATCTTCTTATGACATAGGATTGATGGGTTACAATGAAAATGAAGAAGTTGATGAATTGCTGGACCAAGCCGAAAAAAAAATATTCAGCATCACTCAAAAATCTCTCAACCAAAATTTCATTTCCCTTAAAGACACTCTTGGGGAAGCTTTTGAAAGAATAGACAAGCTTTCCAAATACGAAGGAGCGCTCAGGGGCCTGCCGACAGGCTTTGCGGATTTAGACAGCAAACTGGCCGGCCTTCAAAAATCGGACTTGATTATTTTAGCCGCCAGGCCATCTATGGGAAAATCGGCCATGGCCGTGGACATAGCCAGAAATGTATCTGCCCAAACGAAATTGCCTGTAGGAATTTTCAGTTTGGAAATGTCGCAAGACCAAATCGTTGACCGTTTGATTTCAGCGCAATCTGGAGTGGATTCGTGGAAAATAAGAACGGGGAAGCTTTCCAGCTCCGGAGACAATAATGATTTTACCAAAATCCAGCAGGCGCTAAGCGACCTTTCAGAGTGCCCCATCTACATTGATGACGCCGCAACTTCCAATATTCTGCAAATGAGGGCAATGGCAAGGCGCCTGCAGGCGGAAAAAGGCCTCGGCCTGCTTATTATTGATTATTTGCAATTAATGGAGCCCAGAAACTCTAATGCCGGAGAAGTCCAGCAGGTTACCGAAATCTCAAGGTCGCTGAAAAGTTTGGCCAGAGAATTGGAAGTCCCCGTACTGGCCCTTTCCCAATTATCCAGAGCTGTAGAAGCCAGAATTCCGCCACGTCCGAGGTTAGCCGACCTTAGACAAAGCGGAAGTCTGGAGCAGGATGCGGATGTTGTGCTTTTTATTTATAGGGAGAAAGAAAGGGGCCAAGATATCCCAAGCAGCGTGGCTGAAATCATAGTCGCCAAGCACCGCAACGGGCCTACAGGTTCGGTCAAACTGTATTTTGACGAACAAAGAATGACTTTTAAAAACCTGGACAAAGCCCACGTAGACGAAGATTTTTAAAATGGCGTATCCTGAACCAATCCAAAAATTAATTGAGCAGTTTTCCAAATTTCCCACGGTAGGCCCTCGGACAGCCGCCCGTTTTGTTTTTTATCTGCTGAAACTGCCAAAAAGCGAAACGGAAGAATTATTAAAATCAATCTCTCAATTGAAAGAAGAAATAAAACTTTGCCCGTTTTGTTTCAAACCCTTCAGGTCAGATGAAAACTTATGCGAAATTTGTTCTAATCCGAGTAGGGACAAGAGCATCATCTGCGTCGTAGAAAAAGAAACTGATTTGGAAAGCATTGAAAATATAAAAAAATACCGCGGCAGGTATTTTATCTTAGGGGGAAACGTTTCCCGATTAAGGCAGGAAGATATCAAAAAACTAAGAACGGAGGAACTTTTAGAGAGAGTTAAGATTCCGGAAATTCAAGAAATAATTATTGCCACTAACTCTACCGCAGAAGGCGAAGCTACGGCCTTATACATCGAGAGATTATTAAAACCCTTAAATAAAAAACTTTCTCGCCTCGGCAGAGGCCTGCCCGTCGGCTCCGAACTCGAATACGCCGACGAAGAAACTTTAAGCTCGGCTCTTGATAATAGGAAATAATCCCGCCATGGCGGGATTATTTCATTTCAAGAGAAGTGATTTCCACTTCGGTGAAGAGCTGGCGGTGGCCCTTTTTGACTGCGGTGCGTTTCTTGGCCTTGTATTTAAAAGCAATGACTTTATCCCCTTTTCCATGCCCCAGAACCTTGCCCAAAACCTTGGCGCCTGCAACTAAAGGAGAGCCGATTTCAAGATGATTGCTCTTCTCCAATAACAAAACTTCATTGAAAGTTATTTCCGAACCCTCTTTCTTATCTAATTTCTCTATTTCTATTTTTTGCCCGGGAGCAACAATATACTGCTTGCCCCCGGTTTTAATGACTGCCAACATAGTTTATAATATAGCAAATTACTTTTCACCCGTCAACTGTTTGGCCTCCTTTATATCCTCCAGTTTTTCCACTTTATCGTCAAGTATAGAGAGCCGTTTTTCTGAAGAATCAAAAGCTGATTTAGCGTTGTTCAAATGACTTCCGAGCTTCCTGAAATCATCCATAAGCTTTTGGGCGTCCTGATGGACCCGCCCCAATTTTTTAAGTATTTCCTGGGTGCGCTTGGAAATTTGCACATCTTTAAACCAATGCTCAATAGTTCTTAAGTCTTTGTATATGCCATTTGGCGAAGTTAGAATGATATGTTTTGACCAGGCAAAAGACGCTATATCCGTTTCCCTGCCGAGATTATGGATTATCTCGTAATAAATGGCTTCGGCCGGAATATACATAAAAGCATAATCCAAAGTCCCCTCTGAAGGCAAAATATACTTTGCGGCAATATCGTTTATCTTGAATTTCACGTCTTCAAGGAAATTCTTTTTGTAAAAATTCTTCTCGGTTTCGGAAGCAGCATTAACCATCTTCTCAAAATTTTCAGATGGAAATTTGGAATCGATCGGCAAAAGCTTGCCGTTGGGCAGTTTTAAAACCGCGTCAACCTGCTCATTTGTAGAAAATAAATACTGCATTTTATAAAGCTCTTGAGGAAAGTGCTGAGAAAGAATATGTTCCAGACTCGCCTCGCCCCATTGGCCTCTCAATTTCGGCGATTTGAATATTTCCTGGAAAGTGGAAACATCTTTAACGGTATCCTGAACCTGCTTTAAATCCTCCCTTATTCTGGTCGCTTCCTGAGTAAAAGAGCGCATTTGGTCGTTCATGGCCTTGGAGGTGCCTACCTGGCTTTCGCGGATTTCTTTTAACTGGCTGATCATCAAATCGGTCATCCGCCTTTCCAAATCCCTTATAGCTTCGGTTTGTTTCTCATCGGTTTTCGATTTCTTGCTTAAAAAAATAAATGCTGCGGCTATTATTGCAGCAACAATAAAAAATACTGAAATTAAAAACAAATCTGGCATTAATCTATATTAACATTTTTAAGACCAAAGAAAAGAGTCCCTCGATAAACTCGGGACTCTTTTGAAATTACTCAAATAAAGAACTTATTGACTCATTGTTATGCGCCCTTCTGATTGTTTCGGCCAGAAGCGCGGAAATGGAAATAACTTCAATTTTGCCGCTTTTAGCTGCCTCTTCTTTCAGGGGGACGGAATCGGTAACAAAAACTTTGGATAGTTGCGACTTTTCAATATTGGGAACGGCGCTTCCGGAAAATAAGCCGTGGGTGCAAAAAGCATAAATATCTTTGGCTCCCATTTCTTTCAATTTATCCGTGACGCCTATAATTGTTCCTGCGGTATCTATAATATCATCCACTATCAAAACGTTTTTGCCTTGCACGTCTCCGACTATGCGCTGAATCTTAGCCTGATTGGGAGCTAATCTCGTCTTGTAAGCTAGGGCAACGGGCCTTCCGTTCAAACGCTGGGCGTAGGATTCGGCTAATTTGGCAGCTCCGACATCCGGACCCATCACCACAAAATCGTCAGGGTTAAAAATTTTCTTTAAAAAATCTACAAACACCGGCCTGGCGTAAAGATTGTCAACTGGGAGATCAAAAAACCCCTGAAGCTGGGCAGAGTGAAGGTCAACCGTCAAAATACGCTGGGCTCCAGCCAAAGCAATTGCGTTAGCTGCTAATTTTGCTGATATGGGAACTCTGGAACGAGCTTTCCTATCCTGCCTGCTCCAGCCAAAATAAGGGATAACGGCTGTTATGGAACCTGCCGCTGCTCTCTCAGCCGCATCAAGCCATAAAAGCAATTCCATGAAATTATCAGCAGGAGCGTAAGTTGACTGAACAATATAAATCTCTTTCCCTCGAATATTCTCGCTATATCTTACCTCAAATTCCTTATCAGAAAATTTGACAAACTCGGATTTCCCAACGCCGATTCCCAAGTGTCCGCAGATTTTTTCAGCCAACTGACAGCTCGCCTGCCCGCCGAAAATCTTCAGCTCCATTTTCGCCTCCTGCCTATTTTTAAAATACTCTAAATTAATTTAACACGCCTATTTTATTTCAGCAAGATTTCCGTAACTACGAAAGCGAGATAAATGAAAATTAAAAACAAGGCCTCTTTTTTAGTTATTTTTTCTCCGGTTCTGATGATTATCCAAAAAAATATCGCGGAAATCAAAAGAAAAAATCTGGCGGCAAAATAAGGAGTAAAATCTGCGATTTTAATGGGAGAAAGCAGGGCAACCAGCCCTAAAATAAATAAAGAAGTAACAACTACGCAGCCCATAAGATTGCCCAGAATCATTTCTTTGCTTCCTCGCATAGCTGCCCTTACCACAAAATATGTTTCAGGCAAAGCAGTGCCGGTTCCAATTACTAAAATTCCGATAACGACTGGCGGAACTCCTAAAATCTTAGCAAGCATGGCAGAAGACCATATTACGGCTTCGGCGCTCAAAAAAAGCAGAAGAATGCTGCTTAAAAACGCGAAAATATCTCTGAAAAACTGCTTTATGCCGCCATTGTAATGATTATAAATCCTGGAAAATCTGTCTTTCTGCGCAAAAAGCCAGGAAAGATAAACCGCAAAGCCAAAAAGCAAAATTACGCCGTCAATTCTTGAAAGTTCTTTATCTAAAATTAAAATCAAAGGCAATACAGCCGAAATGGCGGTAAAAAGCGAATCTTTTTTAACTATTTTCCTTTCCACATCAAGGCCGCCTAAAAATACGACAGCCAGCCCTACGGCTAAAGTTAAATTGATTACGTTTGCTCCGATAATATTCCCGAAAGAAACTTCTGGAACTTTATGGATCACAGATGAAATGCCGATAAAAAATTCCGGGAAAGATGAAACGAAGGCCATTAAAATGAAGGCGACGGCAAATTCCGACCATTTCAAAAATCGGGCTATCCGGGAAAGAGCCTGAACCGCCCAAGCGCCCGATCTGGCTAAAACAAAGACGGCTGCGATAAAAATTAAAATCTGCAAAAAAATCATATCTTATTATTTTTCCTTTTAATGATGGCGATATATTTAACTAACTCGATCAATAAAATGTTGATTGCCCCCAGCCCCAAAATAACAAGCCATTCTTTTATCCCCAAGGGCACGGTTTTTAATAACGCCTGAAAAGCCGGAAGGTAAATGGCGGTAAACAGCATTATAAAGCCGAATAGCACCGCAACCACTAAATATTTATTTGAAAAGATGTTTATACGCCAAATATTCCGCCTCAAACTTTTGCAGGAAAAAACGTAAAAAAGCGAATCAATCCCCAAGGCGGCAAAAATTATGGTCCTTGCATATTGAATATCATAATTTCCGCGGAGAAGCCACCAAAAAATTCCCAAAAGTATAAAATCGGTGAAAAGCCCGATAACAAAAATGATAACTTTCATTTCTTTGGTCAGCAACTTTATTTCTTTCCCTTCCGGCTTTCGATCTAAGACATCTTTTTCTTTGGGCTCAAAAGCCAAAGCCACATTGGGCAGGCCGTCCTCGATTAAATTAATCCATAAAATCTGAACGGCGCTAACGGCCAGAGGCCAGCCGAAAAGAATACTGGCTCCGATTAAAATGGTTTCGGTAAAAGAATCCGATAATAAATAAGTAATCACCTTTCTGATATTGTCAATAATAACTCTTCCCTCTGCCACGGCCGAAAGAATGACATTAAAGTTGTCGGTTAACAAAACTAAATCTGAAACTTCTTTAGCTACATCTGTGCCAGAGCCCAAGGCAACACCGATGTCAGCTTTTTTAAGAGCCGGGCTGTCGTTGATTCCATCGCCAGTCATTGCCACGACTTGGCCTGATTTCTGCCATGCCTCGATTATCCTCATCTTATGATGAGGCTCAACTCTGGC
>JACPLM010000029.1 GCA_016186525.1 Candidatus Nealsoniibacteriota bacterium
GCGACAGGAGCTTTACTGCCAATCAATTTCTTCTTGTATTCCTCAAAACTAGCAATAACTATCGTAGGTTTTCCGTTTTCCACGATAATAAATTTGCCTCCGTCAATTTCTATTAAATTTTTGATTTCATCAAAGTCCATAAGATTTTAAATTCGAAATTCGAAGCACGAAATTCGAAACAATATCTAAATTCTAAATTCAAAATTCATAAAATATTTTTGTTGTTTGCATGACACCCTTGGTCTTGTCGCTATATCTTTAAGAATTCCCTCAGCTTCTTTCTACTTATTGGAGTCAAAGCGTAATCTATAATTTTAATCTTAAATTTTTTCTTTAATTCGTCTCCGGGAATGATGTAAAGCGAACTTTTATCATCGTCAAACTTAACAAGATATAGGTAGAAATTTTTGGTATCTCTATCCAAACACTCCACTTCGGATGAATAAAGACTTTGCCAGGTATATGTCTTCCAACTCTCACTGATCCCCTTCACTTCAATCTTTCGACCGCTTGATTCTATATCATAACCCACGCCATTCTTACTGACATTAATAGGATTTCGTCTATTTGCTATTTCATAAGCCCTTACAATCTTTATTGCTTTTTGCTCAAATAATCTTACCATATTTATCTGCTATCGCTATTCTTCATAATGATTTCCTCATAATAGAACTGAAAATCATCATAAGTTCTGTGCTTTCTTGGATAAGCTCTTGGCGTTCTTTCTCCGACGTTTGACTAATAAGCAGTAGCCAGTATCTGCTCTCTTTCGCTTCTTTGCGGCAGATTTTAATTCTCATGCCAAAATCTTTTTTGCTTAACGATTCGTTTGCTTCAATATAGTTAGCGCCGATTGAGCCGGAAGATCTTATAAGCTGCTTTCCGTCTTCAATATTTCCAATAGTCTTTGGCAAACTTTTAACAAACTCCCTTACTCTCTTGGCAAATTTAAACGTTCTATCCTCTAAATCGTATTGTTTTGAATTTTGAATTTCAGTCATTTGAATTTGTTTCGGATTTCGAATTTCGTGCTTCGGATTTTACCGGCGTTTGCCCTCAACTATCTCAATTCCATAGTGAATGTCCCCCTTCCTTCGGTCATTGACCTTAAAACCGTAGCGTAACCGAACATTTCCGATAGAGGAACCTCGGCATCAATAACTTTCATGCTTAATCTGTCTGAAGTTGCTTCAATTTTTCCTCTTCTGGCTGACAAATCTCCGATTGTGTCGCCGAAAAAATCTTCGGGAATGACCACTTCTAATTTCATAATTGGCTCCAATATAACCGGTTTGGCTTTTTTGCAGGCTGCCTGCAAGGCCATGGAACCTGCAATTTTAAAAGCGATTTCCGAAGAATCAACCTCGTGGTAAGAGCCGTCGTAAAGAGCAGCCGACATATCAACCATGGGATAACCGGCTACGACTCCCTTGTCTAAAGATTCGCGGATGCCTTTTTGCACGGCAGGAATAAATTCCTGCGGGATGGATCCTCCTGTAACTTCATTCAAAAACTCAAAGCCCTCGCCGCGCTTTTTTGGATTGACCCTTATCCAAACATGGCCGTACTGCCCCCTGCCGCCCGACTGCTTGATATATTTTCCTTCAGCTTCAGCTTCCTGATTAATAGTTTCTTTATAGGCGACCTGCGGCCTGCCGACATTGGCTTCAACCTTAAATTCTCTTTTCATCCTGTCAACGAGAATATCCAAATGGAGTTCGCCCATTCCGGCAATTAAAGTTTCTCCGGTTTCCATATCGCTTTTAATCTTGAAAGTAGGATCCTCTTCCGACAGCCGCTTTAAAGCCATGCCCATTTTCTCCTGATCGGCTTTGGTTTTCGGCTCAATTTTAATTGAAATGACGGGTTCCGGGAATGAAATTTTTTCTAAAACAATCGGATGCGCTTCATCGCAAAGCGTGTGGCCGGTGCTGGTATTTTTCAAGCCAACGGTGGCCGCAATATCCCCCGCGTAAAGCTCGTCTACCTCCTCTCTGTCGCTGGAATGCATTCTCAAAATTCTTCCGATTCTTTCCTTCTCCCCGGTAGCTGCATTTAAAACATATGATCCCTTTATGAGAGTTCCAGAATAAACGCGGAAAAAAGTTAATGCTCCCACATAAGGATCGGAAGCTATCTTAAAAGCCAGAGCGGAAAAATGCTCTGAATCTTCAGCTTTTCTTTCAACGGCTTGGCCGGTCTTTAAATCGGTTCCCTTAACTGGCGGAAGATCAATTGGGCTGGGCAAATAATTCACAACGGCGTCCAAAACCGGCTGCACTCCTTTATTTTTCAAAGAAGAGCCGCAAAACACCGGAACCAGTTTATAATCCAAAACTGCTTTTCTTAAAACCTTTTTTAACGCTTCCACCGGAATTTCTTTTCCGCCCAAAAAATCTTCGGTTAATTTTTCATCTTCTCCGGCAATTTTTTCAACCATTTTATCGCGCCACTCTTTGGCTTTGGCCGCTAAATCTTGAGGAATTTCTTCTTCCTTTACTGTCTGGCCGAAATCTCCCTCAAATTTTATGGCCTTCATGGCCAGCAAATCAATCACTCCTTTATGCTCGCCCTCAAGCCCGATCGGAATCTGCATGGCAACAGCTCCTTTAGTGAGTTTTTGCCAAATTGAATCCAAACTTTTTTCAAAGTTAGCGCCCATTCTGTCTAATTTATTAATAAAACAAATTCTGGGCACTTTGAATTTATCCGCTTGACGCCAAACAGTTTCTGATTGCGGTTCTACGCCGGCTACTCCGTCAAAAACAACCACGGCTCCGTCCAAAACTCTTAAAGACCTTTGGACTTCAGCCGTAAAATCAAT
Source organism: Candidatus Nealsoniibacteriota bacterium (assembly GCA_016186525.1). Classification (GTDB taxonomy): domain Bacteria; phylum Patescibacteriota; class Minisyncoccia; order Minisyncoccales; family MHMH01; genus JACPGX01. The sequence goes on from JACPLM010000029.1 coordinate 2,825, forward strand.
GTGGCCCGGCGTATCTATAATATTGAACCTGTATTCGTTTTCTTTAGTCCGGGGGAGGCCCATGGGCGTCCAGAAACAAGTAATGGCAGCTGCCGTAATGGTGATGCCTCTTTCCCTTTCCTGCTCCATCCAATCCATAACCGTGTTACCTTCGTCAATATCGCCAATCTTATGAGTGATGCCGGTGTAAAATAAAACTCGCTCGGTAGTGGTGGTTTTACCGGCGTCGATGTGAGCGATAATTCCAATATTGCGAACTTTTTCTATAGGATACTGGCGCGGCATAAAATTACCAGGCGAAATGAGCGAAAGCCCTGTTGGCTTCAGCCATTCTGTGGACATCTTCTCTTTTCTTAATGGCGGCTCCTTCGTTTTTAGCGGCCAGCATCAATTCTTCGGCTAATTTTTCTCTCATTGGTTTTCCCTTTTTAGACTTAGCGGCTTTGATAATCCATCTTAAAGCCAAGGTGAGCTTTCTATCCCCCCTCACTTCCGTAGGCACCTGATAGGTGGCCCCGCCAATTCTCTTTGGCTTTATCTCCAATACCGGGGAAGCATTTTGTATCGCAGTATCAAAAACTTCCAAAGGATCTTTCTGGCTTGTTTTTTTAATAATATCAAAAGCGCCGTAAACAATCTTTCTGGCTGCATTTTTTTTGCCCCGCTCCATAATATGATTCATTAATATAGAAACCATCACGTTGTTGTAAATGGGATCGGGCTGAATATTTCTATTTTCTCTTTTCTTTCTTCTGGACATAAATTTTTTACTTTGCGGCGCGCTTTACTCCGTATTTTGACCTTTCCTGCTTTCTATTCTCAACTCCGGCAGTATCCAGCATGCCTCTGACTATATGGTATCTGACTCCGGGCAAGTCCTTCACCCTGCCTCCCCGAATTACAACAACCGAGTGCTCCTGCAAATTGTGGCCTTCGCCTGGGATATAAGCAGTAACTTCCATGCCGTTGGTCAAACGAACTCTGGCGACTTTTCTTAAAGCCGAATTCGGTTTTTTAGGAGTAGTGGTAAATACTTTCAAGCAGACCCCTCTTTTGAACGGAGAATTAAATTCTCTCGGCCTATTTTTTAAAATATTAAAACCGAAAGTCAGGGCAGGCGTCTTGTCTTTCTTTTTTCCTTTAACTCTTCCCTTTTTAATTAATTGCTGTATCGTAGGCATCAATTTTTAATTTAGCAAATATAAAAAATTCCGTCAACCCTTGCCGGAAACAAAAAGTCAAGATTAGAAAATAAAAGGCCGGCCGATGACTAAAGAAGACAAAGCAGCGGCGGCGGCGAAAAGCCACTGCAGCCCCCAAAAAATAAATAAAATAATGATGAAAAGACTGTATTTATGCAAAAATAATTTAATTTGATCGAACCTTGCTGGGATCAAGGCAAAAAGCACGTGAGAGCCGTCAAATGGCGGCACGGGGAATAAATTGAAAATCCCCCAAGCGAAATTATAAAGCACGACTATGCTAAAAAGCGTCATTAATGATTCTGGCAAAGGAAGCAATCTGGCAGAGAGGCCGAAAATTATTGCCACTAAAAAATTCATGGCAGACCCGGCAACTCCAACTTTCAAGCTGCCCCATTTTTGATCCCTGAAATTAAAGGGATTGATCGGCACCGGCTTTGCCCAGCCGATGATAGGGCCTCTGCCTTGCGTAAAAATCAAAAGCATAATCGGCAAAATAATCGTTCCGAATAGATCAATGTGCTTTATGGGATTTAAGGTAAGGCGTCCGGCATTTTTTGCCGTGGGATCTCCCAAATGCAAAGCCACCGAACCGTGAGCTATTTCGTGGATAACAACCGAGAAAAACAAAATAACTAAAACAAATATTGTCAACATAATTCTTTTATGATAGCATATTTACATATGAGCAGACAATGCGCAATTTGCGGTAAAAAATCAATAATAGTCGGGCACTTCAAAAAACTCAGGGGAAAATACAATCCCACCGGCAAAAAGAAAAAATATCCCAATCTTCAATGGGCAACTTTGGCTAACGGCAAAAGAACAAAGGCCTGCGTCAAGTGCATCAGAACGCTGGCGAAAAAGAAATAATTTTTCCGTAGAAAAATTAAAAATCCCCCGCGGTGGAAAAACAGCGAGCGAAGCGAGCGCAAGAAACCAAAGGTGTCTTGAGCGGGGGTCGGGGGATTTTTCCGGGGTGTAGTATAACGGCCATTATGCAGGGCTGGGGGTCCTGTGACTTGGGTTCAACTCCCAACACCCCGAAATGGAGATAATTTATATCGCCCTACTAACAATTATTGCGGCAAGCGTGGGAACGCTTACCGGTTTTGGCACTTCTACGATTATGGTGCCGATTCTTTCTTTGTTCTTGCCCTTGCCGCAAACGCTTCTTCTTGCGGGAGTTATCCACTATTTTGGCGATATTTGGAAAATAGTTTTCTTCAGGGAAGGCATCCGCTGGAAACTCCTTTTATTTTTCGGCATCCCGGGAATCATTTTCACTTTTATAGGAGCCCGCCTTGTCTTTTCAATCCCGGAAATTTTGCTCTCCAGAATTTTAGGCGGTTTCTTAATCGCCTATTCATCTTTTCTGTTTTTAAAGCCGGGGTTCAAATTTCGGCAGAGCGCCAAAATAGCAGCTTTGGGCGGCGGCCTTTATGGTTTTTTCGCTGGGATATTCGGCGTCGGCGGAGCCATACGGGGGGCGTTCTTATCCGCTTTTGATTTGCCAAAGGCAGTCTATATAGCCACTGCTGGAGCTATCGCAATAGCCGTGGACTCAACCAGACTTATCACTTATTTTCTAAGCGGCATCAAATTAGATAAAATTTTTCTTTTGGGATTCTTGCTTTTTATACCGGCCTCATTTCTCGGAGCGTTTATAGCGAAAAAAATCAGTCTAAAAATACCTCAAAACAAATTCCGCTTGGTGGTGGCCGCTTTCCTATTCTTAGTTGGCATAAGATTATTGCTCATAAACTAAAAAACCCTATGCCTATCGGCCGGGTTTCTTAGGGCCTGCCCTACCTAGAGAATTCTTCCAGAGAAAAATTCAGGTGGGTGCCCGCAGGCACAGCCCAAGGGCTGTGCAGATATAAGGCTCCCCTAGTATATGTTTGTCCCAGAATCTACTATTAAGAGC
>JACPLM010000030.1 GCA_016186525.1 Candidatus Nealsoniibacteriota bacterium
ACCAAGCTTATTTTGTTCCGCCCGCATATTCTCTATTTTCTGCAAATAATCCCTTTTCTTTTCGTCCAATTCCAAAAGAAGGTCGATATCAACCTTGGCCTGCTTTTTGGCAAGGCCTTCTTTCACTTTTTCCGGATTTTGCCTGATGAATTTAATATCTAACATAAATAATATTGCTTTATTAATGGCAATGCTTTTTCCACGGCTTGTTTTCGATGGGCGAATTCTGCTTCTTCCTCCATAGATAATTCGCCTAAAACTTTTTTAATCTTGGGGATATAAAATAGCGATCTGAAAGGATATCCCATTATAATTTTTTCTATCGGTTTTTCCATAATTATTCCCCTTATAATTCCTTCAAAGGTATTTATTTTGCCATTGATATTCAATGCTATAACCGTCTTTAATTGGGCGCCCCGTTGCTCAGGAGGAACGCCTTTCAGCTTCTCTATGGTCAAATTTATCAATTCCTCATCAGATGATTCCCGGCCGAGCCACCGCCTTGTCTTTACTCCGGGCTCGCCGTTTAAATAATCTATTTCCAGTCCTGCGTCTTCAGCCAATGCAGGGAAATCAACGAACTTAGAATAAAATTTTACCTTCTTAATGGCATTCTCCTCAAAAGAATTTCCATCTTCTTCGACTCCATCTTTTATGCCCGCATCTTTTAAGGTTACCAATTCTATGGGCAAATCCTTCAAAATAACCCTATATTCTATAACTTTCCCCGGATTAGTTGTGGCAATCAACAACTTTTTCATTTCTGCGGTTTCATTGTCGGAAATAATATCACTTCTCGCAAGCTGTGAGAATCGGTAAGTAAAGCCACTAACCTGTCTATACCCATGCCTAGCCCTGCGGCGGGCGGCATGCCATACTGTAATGCCTCCAGGAAATCTTTATCTTTCCTCTCTGTTTCAATTTTAGCGGATTTAAACCTTTTTTCCTGTTCTGATGAATCGTTCAATTCGGAAAAACCGTTAATCAACTCTATTCCTCCTATCACCACCTGAAAACGGTCAGCCTCTTTCGGGTTGTCTTCTTTAGCTTTTGATAAAATAGCCATTTTCGCCGGGTGGTCAACCACAAATGTCGGCTGGATTATATTCGCCTTCTCTTTTTCAAAATCAAATTCTCCAAATTTAATTCTTTTCCAAGGAGCTTTAAAATCTATTTCTTTGCCCTCATAAGTGAATTTAGTTCCTCCTTTTATTTTCTTAATCAAATCAATCATTATTTTTTCAACAAAATCCATCAAACCGTCTCTGTTTTGGTAAGCCCAATAAAGCTCAATCATGGTAAAGTCGGGATTGTGGTGCTTATCCATGCCTTCATTTCTGAAACAACGGCCTATTTCATAAATCTTTTCAAGGCCGCCCACGAGAAGACGCTTTAAATAAAGTTCGGGGGAAACGCGCAAGTATAAGTCCATTTTAAGAGCGTTTAAGTGGGTTTTAAAAGGCAAAGCCAAAGCTCCTCCGGGTATGGGCTGTAAAATAGGGGTTTCAACTTCTAAAAAATCTTGGCCGTTCAAAATATTCCTCAATTCTTCAACTATTTTTGACCTCATTCTGAATTTATCCCTTACCTCGGAATTCATTATCAAATCCAAATACCTTTTCCTAAAGCGCTCTTCAACATCCTGGAGCCCGTGCCATTTTTCAGGCAAAGGCAATAATGACTTGGCTAAAATATTAAAATCTGACGCCTCTATTGTCTTTTCGCCTCTTTTGGTGACGAATAAACTTCCTGAAATTTCCACAAAATCGCCAACATCAAAGTTATCAAGGAAAAATTGGTATTTTTTATCTCCCAATTTGTCTTTTTTAAAAAAACCCTGAATTTTATTCTTTCCATCGTCGATATTTATAAACGCCGAACCGCCGTGCTCGCGAATAGCAGTAATTCTGCCAGCTAAAACAACTTCCGTTTTGGCCTCGGAGAGCTTATCGAATTCAGTTAAAGCCTGCTCAATAGAATGAGTTTTCTTGGTCTTTATGGGATAAGGGTTAATCCCTGCCTTCTTAATTTGCTCTAACTTTTTCAGCCGAATTTTCTTAATATCTGATATAGCCATATTATTGATATTACCAAAAAACAATATCATCAACAACCTTGACAATAATAAAAAATGGGTGTATAATTTAATTATAAAAATACGTGCTAAGGGGGAGATAATGCCAAGAATTATGATAGTTCCCGGGAGTATGGGAGCGGCAAAGCAAGCCATAGGTCTTTTCGGCATAGAAAGGGTCGAAATCGGCACGTGGATGACGCCCGTATGGGTAAACGATCTTTCAGAAGATGAAATCGTGTTTGCCGAAGAATTCTTTGCCGAATATGGCATCACAATTAAAAGAGAAAACCCCTCGAGATAACATCAAAAGGGGTTTTGTATTAAAATGTTGGACACCGAGTGTCCAACATTTACTCGATTTTCAGTATTTTATACTGCGTGATGCCCTTGGGAGTTGTGACTTCAACAACAGCGCCTTTTGGCTGGTCCAAAAAGGCCTTTCCCAGAGGAGAATTAATGGAAATTTTACCGGCAAGAGGATTGGCTTCTTCTATCCCGACTATTTTGAATTCTTCTTTTTTGGATCCAGAACTGACTAAAACGGTAGAACCGACTTGAGCGTACATTTTATCTTTCCCTTCGGCAACAACAACGGCATTATGAATCAAATCTTCCAACTCTAAAATCCTACCCTCTATAAAGGCCTGCTCTTCTTTAGTTTCATGATATTCGGAATTTTCGCTTAAATCTCCAAAAGCAATGCACTTTTCCAAGCGCTCTGCTATTTCTTTTCTTTTAGCATCTTTTAAGTATTCCAATTCCTTTTTTAATTTTTCCAACCCCTCCTGGGTAAGATATTTTTTCATATAAATGGTTGATGTATTACACAATAATACTCCACCTTAAATCCTTGTCAAGGTGTGGAAAAGTACCAATCCAGCGCCTCCCTGGCAACCGGCAGAACAGCTGCTTGGAATCCTTTAACATCCTCGATAACAACAGTCAATACTATCTGCGGATCATCATAAGGAGCAAAAACCGTCACCCAATTATGATAAACATCTTCCTTGTTAGTTTGGGCGGTGCCAGTCTTAGCTGAAGCTGCCACCGGTAAATCGTTTAAAATATGGCTGGGGCTTTCGGGCGTGGTTACAGCTTGGCGCATGCCCTGCCGAATAACTTCCAAATTTGATTTTGAAACCGGTATTTCTTTTAAAATTACCGGCTTCATCTCTTCGATTATTTTTCTTTCTTGATCGATAATTTTTTTAACGACCAACGGCTGAAAAATCTTTCCGCCGTTGGCTATGGCCACATAAGCTGCGGCTTCCTGTAAAGGAGGAATTGAAAATGGGCCCTGCCCGATTGAAAAATGGTAAGTATCGCCAAGCCGCCATTCCTTGGTAAGATCGGGCAAAATGCCGTCTCCTTCCCCGGGCAAATCAATTCCTGTTTTAGAGCCCCAGCCGAAAATCTCCAACCACTTTTTTATTTTTTTTGCTCCTAATCCCTTTAAATCTTCATATCCTCCTCCGACTTGATAGAAAAAAGTATTAACAGATTCAGCAATAGCCCTCCTAAGATCGCTGGTGCCGTGGTATGCCCAATCAGCATAGCAATCTTCTCTATCCGGATACCAAGGGTTGCGAACGCAAATTTCCAGGGGAGAATAAATCTTTGTTTCGGGCGCGATTATGCCCTCCTCTAAAGCCGCTAATCCGATTATCGGCTTAATGGTGGAACCGGAAGGATACCCTATGCCGGAAATCGCCCGATTAAAAAGCGGCTTGTCTGGGTCATTGATTAAGTTTTCCCATTGCTTTTGCGAAATGTCGCCGCTAAAAAGATTATTGTCAAAACTCGGCCAACTGACCAGGGCCAATACTCCGCCAGTTTTAGGATCCATAGCTACTACTGCCCCGCCTTTAGCGCCTATCCTTTTAACAGTCGCCTCAAGAGAAGCTGCAATTTTCTTCTGCAAACCAGAATCCAGCCAAAGAACTAAACTGTCGCCTGACTGAGGAAGAGAAGCTATCTCTTCTGAAATAAAATTGCCTCGCGCATCTCTTTTAATTTGCAATTCCCCCATTTTTGGTTTGATCGCTTCATCATAATACTTCTCTAAACCGGAGCTCTGGCCAGTTTGTCTTTGATAGCCGATGAGGTGAGCGAATAAAGAGCCCGAAGCATATTCTCTTATGGTATTATCTTGAATTTCACAGTTAGGATAATCTTCCGGACTTGTTTTTATTTTCAACAAAGTCTGGTGGTCAAGATTTTCTATCGCGAGCTCTCCAGAACAAATCAAATTAAAACTTGGCTTATTAAAAACCAGCTGATTGAAATATTTATCGTAAATGACCCCCCTTTCCGCCTGAATTGCTTTAATAACAAACTTGTTTTTTTCCGATAATTCAGAGTACGTTTTTCCTTCTATAACCTGCAGTTGGAAAGTCCTGCCGGCAAAAACAAAAAATAAAATTAAAATTGCGACCCAGACTCCGAAAATAATC
>JACPLM010000026.1 GCA_016186525.1 Candidatus Nealsoniibacteriota bacterium
AGGCGTTTTTCATCAATATTTTCGCCGCATTTTTCACATTTGCCGTATTTCCCATCTTTAATTTTATCTAAGGCCGCGTTAATGTCCTTAACTCTCAATTCCAAACTGTGTTCTACTGGCAGGCGGGTTTCATATTCTTCAACCTCGTCAGCTGCTGACTCTAAAGCGGCTCCGCCGAATTCGCCGTTAAACTTAGGGAACTTAGAGTCCCAATCCCCCTTTAAGTTGGGGTCCTGATCGGCAAAGGTTTTTAACTGCTCTTCTAAGGCAGTTTTATCTTTTTCTAATTTTTCTTTAAGCTCTTGGATTAATTCTTTGTTCATATTTTTATTTTATCAAACAAAAAAGGGGCTGGCAAGCCTGCAAATAAATTGCTGAAAAATAAGGCTCAACCCCTTCTTGATCCTTTCGGACCTTAGCCAGAACGTGGCTGGAAACCATAGTCCCAGCTGATAAGGTGCTACTTATATTTTCTCAAAAATCAGAAGATCGGTCAAGAGCTATTAGTTTGCCCAAATAGGCGTAAACTAGGTAAGTTTTCCACACCTTTTCCCCAGTTAGAGGTTGGGATCAAGATAAAGGCCTTGTTTTAATTGTATGGTTCTTAATATTGCCCTATCAATCAATTCTTCGGAAATCTCGCTGGCTTCCACTGCTTTTTTAATAATAAACTCCGCATCAACTCCAGATTTCCAATCAGAGAAGAGCAATATGTTTACGCCAGCTTTAATCGGCATGGTTGCCACTTCTTTTGAGGTCAAAACATCTAAGAGATAGCTTTGCGACAGATCATCGGTGATTATTAATGGGACTTCTCCTAACTTCTCCCTTAAAAATTCAATTCCCTTTACCGAGAAAGCAATTGGCAAGGTGGCGTCAATATCTGGATAAACAACATTAGCTGTCATAACTAATTCGGGGCTTGTTTCCATTAATTTCTGGAAGTGAGTAATTTGCGGAACATCAGCCAAGGTGGCCAATATCTCCTCTGGGTTGAAAGAAATTCCCCCATAGCCCGGGAAATGTTTTATTGCCGTAAGGATATTAGCTTCTTGCTGGCCGGAAACCATGGCTTTTGCCAATATGCCGGTTTCCTCCGCCCTTTTCTTAAAAGACCTCTCATAAAGGAAGTCTTCGGTTTGGGTTATATCAAGAACCGGAGCCAAATTTAGATTAATTCCCAATTCTTTCAATTCCATGCCCCTATTGAGCCCAACTTTATAGGCATGGTCAGCGTTTTTTATTTCAGGCTGGCCAGTTTGCTCTTTAATAAAGCTGATTCTGGAGACTACTCCCCCTTCCTGGTCGACAGCCACTAAAAGCGGAAGGCCTGTTTCAGTTAAAGAAACCTTCTGGAGGTCTTCAATCAAGGCCTTGATTTGTGACCTCTCCCCGATATTTTTTTTAAATAAAATAATACCGCCCGGCCGCGTTGTTTTAATGAGATTTTTGAGTTCTGGCGTTGAGGCGTTTCCTTCAAACCCAAGAATGAGCAATTGCCCGATTTTTTCTTCTAAAGTCAGGCTTTTTAAAATAAATTCAGCCCCATTTTCGGGGCTGGGAGATAAAGAAGAAATAAGAAGCTTCAGCTTATCCCAATCAAAATTCCAAGGAGTGGTTTTCTCCGGGGAAATATCCCTATACCCAAGGATATTTTCTTGAGGTATATTGTATTTTTCGACGAGACCTTTAATGAGCCAGGATAAGGCCTGGTACTGGGAGTCGTTTGGAGCTTCTGTATCTTGATAAACCAAACTTATGCCGATAGAAAAATTATTAACTCCTTTTCTGCCATCCGGCATTTGGCCGGCCCCAGCATGGTAAGCAATTGTGTTATCTGGAGCCAAATAGTAAATGACGCCGCCGCGGCTAATTAAATAATGGGTAGCTACTGCGGTTTTCTCGTATGCCTGGATAACGCCCTCTAAGTCATAAGAATTGCCATTTGCAGTATTAAAACCAGAATGAACTATAATAGCGTCTATAACTCTGGGCGATGTTGGCAAATAATAACCCTTATCTAAAAATCTTTGGATAATTTCAGGTTTTGCGGGGGCAGTTTCTTTAACAGTTGGCAGTTGTTGCGTCGGAGCAGGAGCGGGAGCTTGGGGCGCAGCAGCCGGCCTGATAACTAAATACCAGTACCAAAAAGTGATAACTGTAGCTAAAATTGCCAAGACAAAAAGAGAGGCGACAATCCTAATCCAGATTTTTGTGAAAACCGAGGGTTTCCCCGGGAAATAACCTTCCACCTTAGGCATCGGAACCTTGGGAATTTGGACTTTCGGCAACTGGACTTTCGGCAGCCGGATAGAGGGGAGTTTAAATGGTTTTTTTGGTAAAACACCCTCCTTCGCTCCTGCGGGAGCTTCGGCGGGCAAGGGCGGGGCAGGCGGTATTTCCGGCGCAGGCGGGCTTGGCGGAACAGGCGCTGGCATTGGCGAGGGCGGTTGAGAAATTGGCCTTTCTGGTATAGGGGGCGGCGTTGGCGCGGGTTCTTCGCCTGCTTGGCGGGAAATGTTTTCCAAAAACTTTCTTCTTGCCTCCTCTTCTTTTGATTGAGCTTCTTTAAATTGCGATCTTAACCGTTCTTTTTCTTGCTCTTCCCTTTCAGATTCTTCTAATCGGAGCTCGCCTTCTTTAAGGGCAGTTTCCTCTTTTATTCTTTTTGTCTCTTCTTCTTTTTGTTTAGCCTCTATTTCCGCTCTTTCCCTTTCCTCCGCAGCTTTTTGGGCTTGTTCTATTCTGCCCCCTTCCCTTAAGAGCTCTTCTCCAGTTTTAATTTCAGCTATTTTTCCTCTAGCTTCTTCTGACTCTAATTCTCTAAGCCGGGCTATGTCTTTTTCCATAGTCCTGACCTCGTCTCTTTTGAGAAACTTTAATTTTTCGTCTTTTTCTTCGGGCATAGTTATACTAGGCCGTTATTTTTTCACCTCTTTCATCGATAAATTTATTCTTCCCTGGTCGTCAATTTCAATAACTTTCACAGGCACAATATCGCCCACCTTTACAATATCCTCAACTTTTCCGACTCGGTAGGGAGCTAATTGCGAGATATGCACCATTCCTTCCTGTCCGGGCAATATTTCGACAAAAGCTCCAAAATTTAAAATTCTCTTAACCTTGCCCTGGAAGACTTCCCCCACCTTAATCTCCCTAGTGATATTTTTTATCCACTCAACCGCTTTTAGGGCCGCATCTTCTTTTTCAGCCGTCACAAAAATTTTACCTGAATCCTCTATATCAATGGCAACTGCGCATTTTTCAATAATTTCATTAATAATCTTTCCGCCCGGTCCTATGACTTCCCTGATCTTTTCAGGTTTAATCTGGACAACGTATATCCTTGGGGCCCAAGGAGATAAGTTGGGTCTGGGTTTGTCTAAAACCTTCTCAATGTTTTCTAAAATATGAAGTCTCGCTTTTTTAGCTACACTTAGAGCGTCTTTTAATATTTTTTCATTAATGCCGTCAATTTTAACATCCATTTGAATGGCGGTTATGCCGTTTTTTGTGCCAGCTGCCTTAAAATCCATATCTCCATGATGATCTTCCGGCCCCTGAATATCAGCCAACACTTTATAATTTCCCTTGTCGTCTCTCATTAATCCTACGGCAATGCCGGTAGCCGGCGATTTGATAGGCACTCCGGCATCCATTAAAGCAAGGGAGCCGGCTGTTACAGAAGCCATAGACGTTGAGCCGTTGGAGGAGAGAATTTCCGTGACTATCCTCATAGTGTAAGGGAAATCGTCAAAATTAGGGACTAAGGGCGACAAAGCTTTCTCTGCCAGCATGCCGTGGCCTATTTCCCGGCGTCCGGGGCCTCTCATGGGTTTTACTTCTCCGGAAGAATAAGGCGGAAAATTATAATGGAGCATAAATCTTTTCTTGCCCCTTATTTCCATCCCTTCTAAAAGCCGGACATCCGACGGGGCCCCTAAAGTTAGAATAGAAAGAGCTCTGGTTTCACCTCTGGTAAAAAGGCCGGAACCGTGGGTTCTTGGCAGCACCCCGGCTTCTATGTCTAATTTTCTGACTTCGTCTAATTTTCTGCCGTCCGGCCTCTTTTCATTCTTTAAGATATTAATATGGACCAGCCTGTCTAACTCTTCATCGAATAGTTTTTTAGCCGAGCCGGCTTTTCCCATTGAAGGATATTTTCCTTCGATATGATGAACCAAATCGTCCTTCAGGGATTCAACTTCGTCCATGCCGGATTGATAAAGCGCCTTTTCCAGCTTGTCTTTCAGGAAATCTCTGACTTCATTTTCAAGTTCTGCGTCAGAAGCGCGCTCTTTAATGGCGGTTTTTTCTTTGCCGACCTGCTTGACGATGTCCTTTTGAAAATCAATGAGTTTTTGAAAATAAGGCCTGGAAAATTTGTAAGATTCCAAAATTAGATCCTCCGACACCTCCGAGCCCTCCATTTCAATCATATTCAAGGTGTCCTCTGAAACAGCGGCCAAAACAAAATCCAACTCGCTTTTTTCACGGTCTTCATAAGTCGGGTTTACGATAAGCTCGTTATTTATTCTGCCCAATCTTAGGGCGGCAATGGGCCCTGACCACGGTATATTGGAAATAGACAAAGCCAAAGAGGCTGCCAGCAATCCGAGAACATCCGGATCGTTTTGTCCGTCCCAGGAAAGGCAGGTGACCACCACCTGGACTTCCCTGCCCAGGTTTTTGGGGAATCTCGGCCTGATAGCCCTGTCTATGGCTCTGGCAGTGATAATCGCCTCATCCGAAGGCCTGCTTTCCCGCCTGATAAAGCGAGAGCCGAGGATTTTTCCTGCGGCGTAGTATCTTTCTTCGTATTCTACGGTCAAGGGGAAAAAGTCCTGGTTTTCACTTTCCTTTTTAGACATTACGGCTGTAGCTAAAACTACCGTGTCCCCGTATCTGACAAGAATAGAGCCATTGGCTTTTCCGGCCAATGGTTTTGTTTCAATAATAAGGTCTCGCCCGCCTATTTCCAATTTGAAGGTTTTATCGTTCACGTTCATTTTTAGGTATTAATAAATATTTTTCTGGAGTTTCTCCTAAATCAATAAATTCATCAGCTACCTCTCTTATTTTAGAAGAAGCCGATCTGCCGAAAGCCAGAACTTCGACTCTTATTCCCTGGTTTTTTAAATATTCAATTAACTGCAGGAAATCTCCATCTCCCGAAACCAGCACAATAACGTCCACTTTGTTGGCAGATGTTACAGCGTCAATGGCAATTCCTACGTCCCAATCAGCTTTTTTCATTCCGCCGTAATACTCTTGGAGGTCCCTAACCCTCGTCTCCATCCCTAATTTTATTAAGGCGTCAAAAAATGGCTTTTCTTCGCCGGTTTTTGTCCTAACCACGTAAGCAAAAGCCCTGATGAGCTTCCTGCCGGAAACAGACAATTTTAAAATCTCGGCAAAATTGACTTTTGCCCGATAAAGATTTTTAGCTGAATGATACATATTCTGCACATCAATCAGCACGGCCACCCTTTGCTCTTTTGGTTTTAGAACCATTTAATTATTACTTCTTAACTCCGATTTTCTTTATAACGCTGTTGTATTTTCTGGTATCTGTTTCTTTGATATAGCCCAGCAGCTTCTTTCTTTTGGAAACCATCTTTAAAAGCCCCCGCCTTGAGTGGACGTCTTTTTTGTGTTTCTTTAAATGCGAAAGAAGCTTGCTTATCTCTTCAGTCAATAAAGCGATTTGGACCTCTTCGGATCCGGTATCTTTTTCGTGCCGTTTGAATTCCTCTATAACTTTTGTTTTTTCTTTTGTTGTTAACATATGTTTTTATTTTACCATATTAATGGGTCCGGTGCGAATCGAACGCACAACCTTATCCTTAAGAGGGATCTGCTCTACCAATTAAGCTACGGACCCTTGCTGTGCGGACTCTATATTGAGCAGCCGATGTCGTACCACTTCAGAAGAGAAGGCGAGGTCACAATACCCGAAAAATTCAATACGGTGTTTACTATAATCCAAGCTGAAAATATAATCAAGAGGCCGATAACGACAGAAGTAATAATTCCTTTGGCTTGGTTAAGAGTATCCGGTTTTGCCCCGGCAAAAAAGAACATCACTCCCCCGATCACCAGCATTAAAACAGCTATTACCGGCACCAGGGTTGTCATTGCGAATTTGATTATATTATTGAAAAGCACAAACAAATGGCAAAGAGTGCAGGGGGTAGTTTGGTTCCCCTCTTGATTGGGGTCGTCTGCGGATAAACCGCAAGGCACCAGGCCGGCTTGAGTCAAAACCGGCAAGGAAATAAATAAAAATAAAAAACTTATTAAAAGTATTTTCCCCATATAATTATTATACCACATTATAAGTTTCACGGGAAACATTCCAGTGCCCCTGCCAGGATTCGAACCCGGACTCCAGCGTCCGAAGCGCTGTGTGATGTCCATTTCACTACAGGGGCGGGTAAGATAAATTATATCAAAAAAATTGAAAAAAATCAATTTTTACTGTAAGATAAAATAATAATATGATTATCCCCAAAGAGGTAAAATTAGTTATAGATAAACTCAAAAAGAATGGTTTTGAGGCCTATATTGTCGGCGGCTGAAAGAATGGTTTTGAGGCCTATATTGTCGGCGGCTGCGTTCGTGATTTCCTAAGAGGAGTTGAGCCGAAAGATTGGGACGTAACTACCAACGCCAAACCGGAGCAAATCCGCAAGGTCTTTCCCAAGAGTTTCTATGAAAACAAGTTTTTAACGGTAACCGTCCAAACCAGCAGCAAAGACCAAAAACTTAAAGAGATTGAGGTTACCACTTATCGTTCCGAGTCCCAATATACAGATAAGCGCCACCCTGACGAGGTAAGATTTGCTAAGACGCTGAGTGAAGATTTAGCAAGAAGAGATTTCACAGTTAACGCGATGGCCTTAACTGAAACAAAAAACAAAAAACAAAAAACAAAAAATTATGAAGTAATTGATCCTTTTGACGGGCAGAAAGATTTAGAAGCTAAGACTATTCGGACCGTAGGCAAGCCGGAAGAAAGGTTTGAAGAGGACGCCTTAAGAATGATGAGGGCTGTTAGATTTGCCGCCACTTTGGGAGATAGTTGGGTGATTGAACCAAAAACAGCCGAGGCCATTAAGAAAAATGCGCCATGGCTTCAGGCAATTTCTAAAGAAAGAATCAGAGAAGAGCTGATGAAAATTATTATGTCAGAAAAGGCGGCTGACGGCATCGACCTTTTAAGGGAATTGGGTTTGTTGAAATACATTATCCCGGAGCTTGAGGAGGGCTATGGCATAAGCCAGAATAAGCACCATATTTACGGCTGCTACGAGCATTCCCTGCTTTCTTTGAAATACGCTGCCAAAAAAGAGTTTAATAGCGAAGTGAGATTAGCGGCTCTGCTTCATGATGTGGGCAAGCCAAGGGTTAAGCGCGGCGAGGGGCAAGACGCCACGTTTTATAACCACGAAGTGGTTGGAGCCAGAATGGCGGCTGGCATATTAAATCGGCTTAAATTTTCCAAGAAAGACGCGGAGAAAATCGTCAAATTGGTCAGATACCATCTTTTTTATTATAATACTGATGAGGTTGGAGAGTCTTCTGTCAGGAGATTGGTCAGGCAGGTTGGCCCTGAAAACATGGAGGAGTTGCTCCAAGTAAGAATGGCTGATAGGATTGGATCGGGCGTGCCCAAGGCCGAGCCCTATAAATTACGTCATTTAAAATACGTCATTGAAAGAGTCGGCAGAGATCCGATCTCTGCCAAAATGCTCAAGGTGAACGGCGATGACGTGATGAAGGCCTTGGATATAAAGCCAGGGCCAAAAATAGGACAAATTCTGGACATTTTATTGGGACATGTCTTAAATGATCCGAAAAAGAACAAAAAAGAATGGCTGTCCTATGAAATCGAGCAGCTTGGGAAATTGAGCGATAAAGAGCTTGCTGGCCTTGACCAAGAGGCCAGGAAGGAAAGAGAAGAGTTGGAGATAAAACAAGACCAAATGACCAAAAAGAAGTATTGGGTTACCTAATGTTGCACGTGCAACATTTCGGGGCGTAGTGTAGCAGCAGCACGAGTCTTTCGGGAAGATTTAGCCCGAGTGCAAATCTCGGCGCCCCGACTAATTTAAATTTTCATGAGTATTTTCGGGGAACATCCCAAATTCGAAATACAGCCGGTCATTGAGCAAAAACCGTTTGAAAATCCGGCAGTTCAGTCGTTTTTCAAAAAGTGGTGCGAGATTAACGACTCCATAGAACCCAAGGTAGTTGATCGCAAAGAGTATGAGCGAAAAGCCGCAGAAAGCATAATGGAAAAAAGACCGGATAACAAACAAGCTTTATATATCCCAAAGGATTTGCAACTATGGGAAATGGTTGGAGTTGTGGAGGCGATTGACCGCGATACTTTCAAGCAAAAACCGGAAAGGCAAACGAAAAAAAAGGAAAAGATTCTGGAATTGGGCAAAACATTTAGCGACGCAGGCGTGTACATCGCCAAACGCCTTAATTCTATCGGGCAAGGCAAAAAAATAGCCGGCGCTTTAGCCGAAGAATTTTATAACTACGGCGAATTGCTCATCCGCGGGAGAAAAACCCGGGGAAAGGCCGGCATCAAAGATATCGCTTCTAAAAATTTGACTCCCAAGGAGGTAAATATTATCGACCGCTGGCTGGCCGGAGACGATCTTTATGAATCTCGCCAAAAAAAAGCTGAACAAGCGGCTGGAGCTAATCCCCAAAAAAGAAACGATTTTTACGAAGCGGAGCGGCGAAAAACGCTGGCGCAGTTTTTCCGCGTTGCCCAAAAAGCATTTGGACTTAAGCAAAAATCAGGAGAGCAATTGGCTCCGGCTGCCCGCTCGCGCCTTAAGCCATGGCAAAGCGATGCGACTTTCCACTCTGCTTTCTTGCGTAAAGTTGAAGGAGCGATAAGGAAACAGATTGAAGCGCCAAAAAGAGAACTTGAAGGATCAATTTTCCGCCGGGGCATGGAATTATTGCAAAGGAATATGCCATTTGACAAATTGCCCGATTGGGTGAAAAACGATTATTTGCATTGGCAGGGCGGAGAAAAAACGCTTCGGGAAGCGTTGCAAATAGATCGGCTTAAAGCCGAGCTGAAAACAGTTCAGCAATCAGGCTATGTTGCTCAAATCAGCGCTAAAGAGCGGGAGATTGCAGACAAAATTCAAATATCAGTTAGTAATTTTCAGCGCAAATCATCCGCGAATAATCCATCGGAAATGGCAGCAAATCAATACATTAACTGCGTAGGGGCGTCAATGCTTGGCGGAGCGTTGATGCAGGAAGCAGGACTTAATTATCTGGTAGGCAATGTACCGAGGCACTCTATCTTATTTTTAGTCACAAGCGATGGCCGCGTGGAGTTTCGAGACATGTTAAATTTTCAACTTAACGAAGATTTGGCTGACGAGATGATCGCGGGAAAGAAAAAGGACGGCTCGCCGCTTAAGGTTGCGGATGTCATGGCATTTAGCAAAAAGCCAACGTCCGAAGGATTGATGTTTGATATTAACAGAAAAAAATATGGAGAAGCTTGGTTCCGAAAAGGAGAAAGACAATACGTAGCCGTATTTGAACCCGAATATGGGCAGCAAATCCAAGTATTAAACAATACGGGCAATGTCCTTGATAATCTTGGCCGTAAAGAGGAAGCAATTGAGGCATACCGCCAAGCTATTGCTGTCGATCCAAAGTATGCCTATCCTTATTATGGTTTAGGCAATGTCCTTAAGGATCTTGGCCGTAAAGAGGAAGCAATTGAGGCATATCAAAAATTTCTTGATCTGGCAGATAGGCAAAAAGATGATATTTGGATGAAACAAGCAGAGGGAAGAATCACAAGATTAGAAAATAAGAAATAAACAAAATCCAGGGCCATTAAAATATGCAGCAGCAAAAGGGGCAAATTCATATCATAATTAACTCCCGCGAAGAAGGTTTATCCTTCTTCTGTTGAAAAAGCAAAAATTTCTGCTCCTCCGGCTGCCGTTTCTGTGCCAGTCCCGCCAACTCCGATCGCTCCAATAGAACCAGACGTTACCCCTCCTAAACGTCTTAATTCCCAACCAAAAGACAAAAGCAGTTTACCGGCAGAAACTCGTAAAATCACCCTTGGTTTAGAGACAGACGAGAATGCAACCTGCAAATATGGCGATGTTGCCGGGCTTAGTTATAATTCAATGCAGCATTTTTTTGACCAAACAAGCGCTGTTTCTCACTCTACCCTGATAACCACTTTAAGCGAAGGAGGGCAATACGAATATTTTATAAAATGCCAAGACGAGGCAGGCAACACGAATATTGACGACTTTTCGGTTTCTTTCAGCGTCAAGCTGCCGGATGATAAAACTCCGCCTATTTTAACCAATCCCTCGCATCAAGGCGCTATTCTGCCCAAAGACACAAAAGAAATGGTAATCGCTATTTCCACCAATGAGCCCGCTTCCTGCAGATATTCTGCGAATGCCGGGACAGCATACAGTTCCATGCCTGGCAGCTTTTCTTATTACGATCAGACCCAAAAATTCCATACCAAGAATATTACCGGCCTGCAAAATGGCAAAATTTATGATTTTTTCGTCCGTTGCCGAGATTCAGCAGGCAATAGCAATATAGGAGACGTTTTAATAAGCTTTAGCGTAGAACAATAATTATGAAAATCAATAACCAACTTCAAAAATTAAGAGATATAGAGACAGGGATTAACAGAAATTTGTTTTTCATTTGCGCTAGCGTGACTTTAGTTGCTATGGTTATGGTGGCTTTGGAATTTTTTACCAGAGGAGCGTTCCCGCCGATTCAAATAGGATTCTTTTACATTGTGGTCTTGATTATTTATTCTTTGCACAAAGAAATGGTCAGGTGGCTTGGCCAAAGCAAAGTGGAAAGGCAGGGCGAGTATTTTGTTTATGTTTGGGTTGGCTTGACAACCGTGCTTTATTTGGTTAATTTTCTTAGCAAAGATTATTTCGCCATTTCTCCCCTCGGCGAGAAAATACCGGTTTTAAGAGACGCCTCTACTATTACTTTGGAGGTTTTAGCCATATTTATCTTCACCAGAATACTGAAACTATTGAGGATTATTCTGACCAAGAAAAAAATACTTAATCACATTAAAAAGAGCGAATAAAATGCGCATTGTTTTAAAATATTCTGGCAATATCTATAATTTCATAAGAAACTGCGGTTATCATCCTCACGAAACCGGAGAAGAGAGAGCCGGGGAGTCGTCATTTGCGCGCCGTTTGAGCGCTTCAGACTACCCTAGATTTCACATTTATCTTAAAAATGTTTCACATGAAACGTTCGAGATAAACCTTCATCTTGACCAGAAAAAACCCAGCTACGAAGGCGCAACTGCTCACAGCGGCGAATACGAAGGCGAGCTGGTAGAAAAAGAAGCAGAGAGGATAAAACAAATCGCGGGCCCATAGTAAAACGGCATTACGCAGCATTCGCATTGCTGAGGTCCGGGTTCAATTCCCGGTGGGTCCACTTTTCCACATGGGGCTTGGCTTATTCCTGAAGATATATTATAGTGAATTAATCTAGGGAAGCTTGGCTTCTCGGTCGAATAATTATTAATAATTAAAAATATTATGGCAAAATCAAATTCTGCGTTTATGAAGCCGATGAAAATCAGCGAGGACTTAGCTCCTGTCGTCGGCAAGGGCCCGATGCCCAGATCAGAGGTTGTTAAAAAACTCTGGGTGTACATCAAAAAGAACGGTCTTCAGGACAAGAAGAACAGGCGCAACATCAATGCCGACGCAAACTTGAAAAAGGTTTTCAATGGGAAAGGCGTGGTTTCGATGTTTGAAATGACCAAGCTTGTTTCCAAGCATCTTTCATAATTAGGTTATTCGCGAATAACCTCAAGGAAAACCCGCTGCGTTTGACGCAGCGGGTTTTCTATTATAAGATGGCGGTGGATCATTAAAAATTGGAGGTGGACATTGAAGTGCGACCTTCATTTGCACTCTTATTATTCCGACGGCAGTCTTTCTCCGTCAGTATTGGTTCAAAAATGCAAAGACAAAGGGTTAGAGATAATTTCTTTAACCGACCATGAAAATACAGGCGGCATTCCGGAAGCTCAAGAAGCCGGCAGCAAGTCGGGGATTAAAGTTATTCCGGGCATAGAATTTTCCGTTGATTATCAAGGAGACGAGCACCATATACTCGGCCATTTTATTGATTACCGCAGCCAGCAGCTCTGGGATTTTTTAGAGGCATGGAAAAAAACTAAAATAGAGCAGGTTGAAAAAATCATAAACAACCTGAAGCGGTTTGGCTTTGAGGTTTCTCTGGAAGATGTTTTAGCCAAAACCAAAGGGTCGCTCGATAGGATCCATATTTCTTCGGTGATGTTCCCGGATTGGGAAAAAATACCAGAATTGGCGGAGAAGCAAAAAATATTCTTCAGAAAATATCTCCTTGAGCCGCCTACGGGCCAAGGCATGGCTTATGCCGCAAGAGAAAAACCAGACATTCGGCCGGTAATTGATTTAATCCATAAAACTGGAGGGATAGCTTGCTGGGCGCATCCTTTTTGGAAGAATAAAGATGTTAAAAAAACCGGGGAATTAGCTGCGATTTTTAAGTCATTCGGCTTAGATTGCATTGAAGTAATATACCCCTTTCACGATCAGGGGCAAACTGTTGCTCTTCATAAAATTGCTCAAAATCTTTCGATGTATGAATCTGCCGGATCGGACTTCCACAGGGAAGACCTTTCTTCTCGGCAAATAGCCAGTTTCCAGACCTTTGGCATTGAAATCAATTTCCCATTTGAAAAATAAGTTGACAGCACCCGCTAGGGTGCTATTTTTATTAGACGAGCACTTTTACAAACAGGGGAGGGAAACAATGAAGAATCAAAAGATCTCCCGCAAAAAGCTAATTTTATTGATTTCGATAGTATCGCTGCTTATTATAGGCCTTGTTATCTCGATAATTTGGTTAAAATCCCGCAAGACGGAGTCTACCACAGAAGTCTTGCAAAAAGAGTACGAAATAAGCTTTGTGACAAACGTTTTACCTCATGTTAAAAACATTATTTCTCTTGAAGAGTTTGATAATTTGGTTCTAGAAAACAAAGTCATGGAGGCATACAGGCAATTCCGCAAAGAAGAATCGGTTACCATAATTTATTATTTCATCAACATAAAAGACCAGCCGAAAGACGAATACTACCTCTCTTACGTACCGTCAAACCACTCTTTTATTGTGCCCGTAGGTCTCTCAATGATATATTTCGATCCGGCTACTTATTTAATTCAAAACAATAAAGCTCCGGTTTGGACAATACCGACAAGCCCCATGCAGCCGCAGCGCGACTGGCTGACCAGTGTTTTTATCCCCATATTCGTTGTCATAATTCTTGTGGGCGGCTTAATTTTCCTGCTTTTTTACGGTTTTGGCAGAAATAAATTCACTAAAGTCCAGCTCCAAGAAGCAAAAAAACCGGTTTATTTCCCTGATGCTGGCGGCGTTGACGAGGCAATTGAAGAAAGCAGGGAGGTTGCGGAAATAATAAGAGCAAAGTGGCAAGCGGGGGGTGAGAAATGATAAAAGATGAGAAGTCTGCTCCAGTGTTAGATTTTAGGGTTCCCAATGGAGTTCTTTATTATGGGCCTCCGGGCACTGGTAAAACCTTGCTTGCCCGGATAATGGCCTTTGAAATAGGCGCTTGGTTTGAGATAATGTCCGGTTCTGCTTTTCACGAAATGTTTGTTGGCGTTGGGGCTGGCAGGGCGCGAGATCTTTTCGCAAAAGCCGAAAAAAATCAGCCTTCAATGATTATAATTGACGAAGTTGATTCTGCTGCGCCGGCCAGAGCGAGCGGCGTTCAACAGCACCAAGAAAGCATCGGTTTGGTTAATCAGCTGTTAAGTCTTTTAGACAGAATTGAGAAAGAGGAGCTTAAGATTCTTTTCGTCGGCATTACCAATCGGCCCGATATGCTGGATCCGGCTTTTTTGAGAGCTGGCAGATTAGACAGGCATATCGAGGTGCCATTGCCGGGCCTTGAGGGCAGAATGGCGATTTTGAAGATTCACCTGACAAGGCCGAAAATAAAGCCGACGAATTTTGATATTGATGGGTCAGACGGCGTTATGAAAGAAATAGCAAGAGAAATACCCGGCTTTGCGGGCGCTGACATCCGCAATTTGGTTAATGAAGCCGCTATCAGAGCATGGAGAAATCAGAGGAATGTAATTACTATTGAAGATTTTCGCGAATCAGTGACAAGGGTTTTACTGGGGCCGGAAAAAAAGCAAAAACTAAGAGAAGAAGAGCCAAAACTAATTGCTTATCATGAGGCTGGCCACGCTTTAACAGCCATGCTGTTGCCTCAAACCGATCCAGTGCATTTTATTACTATGCTTCCTTACGGCAGATCTCTCGGCCATACAAGATTGCTTCCATTAGACGAGTACCATATAACCGGCCAGACCCGCATTTTCAACCAAATTAAGTATATATTAGGCGGACGGATAGCCGAGAAGATTATTTTTAACGAATTAAGCACCGGAGCGGCCGGGGACATAAAAATGGTGACCAGTATAGCTAGGACTGCTGTTTGCGCTTACGGTATGTCAGATCTCGGGCCAATAACAATTGATGATCCGAATACTTACTTCCCCAGTCTTTGGAGCAATTGGATGAAGGAAGAGGTTGATAAGGCAATTAAGAACCTTATTAGCAATTGCGAGCAAGAGGCAGCTAAATTGCTTATGGAAAATAAAGACAGGTTGAATAAGTTGGCCGAAGCCCTTCTCGCAAGCGAAAAAAAGAGATTGTTGGGCTCGGAATTGTATGAGATGTTTCCCGACTTAAAAAGAAATCAAGCGGTTGGCAACTAATTGCCAGCCGCTTTTAACGGGAGGGCAGTAATGATAAACCTTAATGGGATTAAAGCGAAAAATAGAATTTGGCTTGCAGCTGGAGCCGCAGGATACGGCAACGGCTGGCCCTGGGAGAAGCCATTTATTAAGCTTGGCTTGATTGATTTTTCTGCATTCGGCGCTGTGGCCACAAGGACTCTTACCCCAGAACCAAGGCGAGGAAATTACACTGATCCTTTTGAATTCGAGAGAATGTCCCTAATGTCGCATTTATGTCGTATTCTTTCCAAAGACAGAAAAAGAGTTTTAAGAAAAATTCCAGGCGGCTGGCTGAACAATATGGGCTGGTGGAACGTTGGCATTGATTACTGGATTGAAAATATTTATCCGTCTCTGGGAGAAGTCGCAATTATTCCGAATATTGGGGGCTTCAGCATAGAAGAATACTTAAAACTGATTGAGAAGCTGAATCCTCTCAACGTCACGGCTGTGGAAATAAATATTTCCTGCCCGAATGTTGAGATAAATTACGACCCGCCGAGGGACTTGCCCCGCCTTTTCAGCGAGGCAAAAAGAATATCCCGCCATCCCTTAATTTTGAAAATCGGTTCTTCGGAAAAAGATATCGGGTTCGCCCAGACAGCTGCGGCTTGCGGGTTTAACGCTATTTCCCTGATTAATTCTGTTCCGGGAGTCATAGTAACCAAAGAAGGTATTTTCACTGGCGGACAGTCCGGGCCAAGGATCAAAGAAACAGCTTTAAATGCAGTTTTAAAATTAAAAGAAGCGCTGGAAATAACCAAAAAGCCGATTATTGCCGGCGGAGGGATTGCTTCTTGGAAAGATTGCCAGAATTTCTTTGAGGTTGGAGCCGATGCCGTAACCTTGGGTTCGGGATTTCTTTCTCCTTTGCGGCTTTGCC
>JACPLM010000003.1 GCA_016186525.1 Candidatus Nealsoniibacteriota bacterium
ATGAATATATGGCTTCAGTGCCAGAACCAATCTTTATAGACGATAATACTTCAGCAAATACCACTGGAGCTGCTTTTGGAGGCGCAACCGGCTGCACTTCAGCTACTGCCTGCTATGTTTACAAGGAGCTTAATTTAACTAAGGTGTCTGCTGGCACGACTCCGGGTTTGGTAGTTTATATCTATGGCGACTTTTCTGCTTCTGGAGTAGGCACAAATGACATTGATATTTTTGCCGGCGGCTCTTCTGGCTTTAAAGTAAAACAGGTAACTTTAAATTCTAATTACAGCGCTACTCCGTATTCTACTGTTCTGAATTTGCCGGCAACAGGCGACTACAATATAGGTATGGGCCCTGCCATGCCAAAAGTGATGGGCAAGACAGCTCCTAAAATGCCTACTAATTGGCTGCCGCCAAAGCCGGTTAATGTTTCTGTTTCCGGCTCGGGAGGCACTTGGACTTGGGCGGAAGTGGACGGCACTTCTGTTGGCACGAGCACTGCCGACGGTTTGGTGAAATTCTCAATTCAGGCGGCCAATAAAACCATTTCCGGGTATGTTTACGATACTTCCGGCACGGCTGTATCCAATGCCGAGATTTTTGCTTATTCGCCAAGTGAATTTTTTGGCACCAGCGCTCATAGCAGAAGCGATGGATCTTTTACCTTAAATGTTAAAACCGGATTTTATAAAGTAGGCGCATTTCTGCCGGGCGCTCCTTCCACCAGCGAGATTGGCGTAGAAGTAAGGGATAGTTCGGTTTATGTTGACGGTGTTTTAACCACCAGTTTAACTTTAAAAATCAGCAAGGATATTCAATCCGGATACACGATTTCAGGCACGGTTTACTCCGACACTAATTCCAAGTATCCTGCCACGGATGTTTCAGTTTACGCTTACAGAACAGACGGCCCCGGCAGAGCAGATGCAATGACAGATTCCAAAGGCACTTATACTCTGTATGTTGGCGCAGGCACATGGAAAATTGGAGCATCTTTGGGCAGTTACGGCAAGATTACCGAGAAAACAATTACCGTGCCTCCGTCAAAGTCAGGATTAAAATTAACTCCCGATACGACCACTAATTACGTCACTATCAGAGAAAGAATCTGGGAAGATAAAAATGATAATTTATCTTATGACGCGGGAGAAGGCGTATCTAGGGCTTCGGTGTCTTTTGTTGCTACCAGCACTGATTATGTCAATACGGCAGTTACCGACAGTTCGGGCGTTTATGAATTAAAGGTGCCAGCCACTACCACTTATGATATGTATGTCTGGTCGCCTGACGTGGGCAGTTTGCCTCCGGAAAAAAATAAAATCGTAACTTCAACAGATATTATTTACACTTCTTTTTCAGGATTTGTCGATCTTAGAATAGAAAAAGCAACCACTGTTGAGTTTGGAATTTATGCATCCGGCGGAACTACAGCTACCACAGCTGACAAATTGCTTATTCGATTAGAAAGAACAGGAATAACCGGGGCCAGCAATGATATCTTTAAAGAAGGAGTGGCTACTACAACTATGTCTGTTTCTACCAGCACCGCCTCTTATGTTCTAGATATAAGGGTTCAGGGCATTCCAAAGGATTTGCTGACCATTACCACTTTTGACGCCAACACCGCTATTACTACCAGCACCGTGGGGACAAAACTTTTTGCCACCACGACCGTTAATGATTACGAAAAGATAAAAGTAATTTTACCGCCTATTTCTTATGTTTCCGGCCAGGTGCAAGATGAATCAGGGAATGCGGTAGGCAGCGCCATTTTGCACATTGAGCAGCCGGGCAAGGATGTGGAGTTTGACGTAGAGGCCGATTCTTCGGGAAACTATTCTTTCAGAGTTGCTTCAAGCTCTTCGCCTTATCTTATTCAGGCAGATAAAGGAGGTTATGTTGATTCAGCGGTTTCTGTTTACGCCTCAACATCGGCCGTCGCATTCAATCCCTCGATACAAACATCCAATAATACCATTTCCGGGACTGTAAGTATTAATGGAGCTGTCCCCGGAGGCACAGAAGTTTATGTTTGGGCAGAGCAATTGTCTGGAGGTTACGCTTCTACTGCCAAGGGCGATCCTCAAACAGGAACTTACACTCTCAAAGTTACATCTGGCGACTGGGAAGTTCATGCCGCAGCCGAGGGTTATTCCGCGCAAGCAGAATCTTTAATTATTCAAACATCAGGGGGAAATAAAACTGGAGTAAATTTCAACATTGCTACTTCCAGAACTCTTACGGAGCAAGAAACTCTCGGCATGGCTGGAAACGTAGGAGGAACTTTAACTGATAAGGACTCTGGCTTTGGAATGGCAATTCCGCGTTCAGCTCTTTCTGCTTCAGATTCAAGCTCTTACAACGTCAGCCATAAGGAGGTTTCCAATATCCCGACATTTACCCCAACCGGCAAATTAGTAGGCGGTAAGGCTTCCAGCGTGTCAGCTTACAAGCCCAATGGCGCGGGCGGAAATGCCAGTACGATTGCCGGTTTGCAGGCAGCTGCTTTTATTGAGAAAACCTACACTGTTACTGAACTTTCAACCGAAGGCATTACCACTTCTGACCAAGTAGAAGAAACTAAAATGGGCAGTTATGATTCAACTGTCAATAATTGGACGAGTTTGCCTACGACCATTTCCTACGTTGATTCAACAGATAAGCCGGTTGTCCCAAATGCGACTCTCTCTAATGTTTCTAAAGTTACCTTCAGGGGCGCAACTAAGCATTTTTCGACCTTTGGGGTGATTAATACGAAATACGATGGTTTGGCTCCTTCAGCTCCAACTAGCGTTTCAGTTTCAGACCTTGGCAACGGCAGTTTGCAGGTTTCTTGGAATGGCGTAACCACTAATCCTGATGGCACTACGGCTAACGATATTCAACGGTATGCCATTTACCGTTCGCAAGGCAGTTCAGGGATCGGCAGTTGGAGTAAAATTGCTACAGTGCCGGTTGGCACCACTAGCTACACCGACACAGTATCTGGCGGAGTTTATTATTACCGCGTAACAGCTGATACTGGTTTGCAATCCGGATTTTCCAGCGCTTCTTCCGGAGCAAGTTCTTCTTTTGGCGGTTCCAGCGGCGGTTCCGGCGGAAGTGGCGGCGGCGGAGGCGCGCCTTCTGCGCCAGCTCCTGCTCCCGTTCCGGCAGTTCCTGCGCCAGAGGCGCCTAAAAAGATAGCCCAAGCGCCAGAAGCGCCGAAAGCAGAAGCGCCTGCCAAAAAAGAAGCTACTTTGGAAGGAATTACTATTCCGAAATTAGAAAAAGCGGTAAGCCAAATGACTAAAATTGAACTGACTGCTAAGATTGCCGAATTTTTGTCAGCTATCAGCCAACTGCAGGTTTTAGTGGCTCTACTTGCTGCTCAAGAGACTCCTTCAATTTCCGGCGTGCCTGCTGATTTCAAGTTTGCTGCAGTTCTTAAATCCGGCCAGACATCCGATGATATCAAGCATCTTCAGATTATTCTTAATTCAGACCCGGCAACTATAATTGCCGAAACTGGGTCGGGTTCTTCGGGCAAAGAAACTAAATTCTTTGGCGCTTTAACCAGAGCTGCTGTTATTAAATTTCAAGAAAAGTACGCCAGCGAGGTTTTAACTCCATACGGTTTGACTAAAGGTACAGGCCTTGTGGGGCCAGCCACTCGGGCTAAACTTAACGAGTTATTAGGGAAATAGGTATTTGTGGTATGATAAAAGAATGCGAAAAATAATTCTAACTTTAGGATTTGTTTTAGCGCCATCTTTAGCATATGGAGCCGTAGGAACAGTTAACAATCAGTCAACTTACGCTGTGCCGCCCGGATCCAGCAATGTTTTGATTTTAGATATTACGCTGCAAGAGCTGCCGAGCTCGATTACTGTTTACAATGACGGCACGGCTCAACAGACTGACATTTCCAAAATTTCAGTTTTTGAAGACGGAAATTCTGCCGGCTGGGACGGCGACGAAAAAGATGTGGCCGTGAAAACCTACTCTCCCTTTTTTGGAACAAAACTTTCCGGAAATTTTTCTAAGAAAAGAGTTTTCGTGACAGTGGATATTGCTTCAAACGCTGTTTCTGAGAGGACAATTCAGCCAAAAATTAAGACCAATATTTCAGAGGAAGAAGTTTTAGGTTTAGAGAGGAAAATTTTGGCAGGCGCGTCTTCGCCCCAAACGCCTTCATCGCCCTTAGCTCAAAGCGGCGAAGCTCTTTCTGACACAACGATAAGGTGGAAATTTTTGGATTTAGCCAGCAATGAATTCGGTTTTAAAATTTTAGATAGTCAATTGAAAATAACAGTTAAAAGCGAAACCGCCGACTTATCTTATCTTGACGAAACGGGGCTTTCTCCAAATACTTGTTATTCGGGCAGAAGAGCTGCGGCGTACAATGACAGGGGAGAGTCGGATTATTCCGTTAACTTTTCTCAAGTTTGCACTTTAGCAGCGCCGGTAGTAGAGGAGGTTCCGCCTACGGAAACACCCGGCGAGGTTCTACTTCCGGAAACACCCGGTGTTGACGGAGAAACACCGGGTGTTGAAGAACCCGAGGAAGATTTAAGCATAGCCATTCGCCAGCAAATTATTGATATCCTCCAGCAATTAATTCAGCTTTTGCAAGAAAAAATCTCCTCTTTGCAGGCAAATCTTTTCCAAGCATTTGAGGCGTTCGTTAGTTGGTTTTAATAATAAATATGAAAAAGTTTATAGTTTTTATTAGCTTTCTTACTTTGCTATTTGCTTTCCATCCCGTTTCAGCCGAAGAAGATTTAGTTTCAACGCTCAAAGCAAGAATTCAAGCTCTGCAAGAGCAGATTGTTAAAATGCAGGAAGAGCTGAACAAAGCAGCCAATGAATTAATAGAGATAGAGCAATCAATCGCTTTCACCCAGAATCTATACTCCGGCGCGCAAAGCGGCGAAGTAAAGAATCTCCAGCAGTTTTTAAGCCAATACCCCGATATTTATCCGGAAGGCCAAGTGACAGGCTATTTCGGCCCCTTAACTCAAAACGCTGTTAAAAGATTTCAGGAGAAATACGCAGACGATATTTTGAAGCCATCTGGGCTCACCGTTGCTACTGGTTATGTCGGTCCAGCTACTCGAGCCAAACTTAATGAATTAGCTCAAAAAGCAGTGCCAGCTGTTCCAGCTATACCAGCTATACCAGCTGTGCCAACTGAAACACCGGCAGTGCCAGCAATTCCCGCAGCGCCGGCAACGCCAGCTACTCCGGCTAAGCCAGCGACAACCACAGTTCCAACAATTGCCACAACAACTCCGCCAATAGCAGCTACCACCACTCCAGACACTGCAGCTCCAGCCAATGTGACGAATCTTACTGCCACAGCAGCAGAGAGCATGATTACTCTTTCTTGGGTAAATCCCCTTGATGCAGACTTTGCCGGAATTAAGTTGATGAGGAAGGATTGGAACCAGCCCGCTGGCATTCTTGACGGCACTCAAATCTACAACGGCATAGCCACCAGCACCATTGAGAGAGGCCTTGTCAATGGCATTTCTTACTGCTACAAAGCTTTTACTTACGATGAAGTGCCAAATTACTCTTCAGGAGCAGGCCTTTGCGCCACGCCCACTTCAACAGCAATAGTTACCATTACTACCTCAACTCCAGCCACTGTTTCCACTGCGCCGCCATCAACTTCCACAACGCCAACTCCGACGCCAACCGCAACGCCGGCTCCAACTACCGCGACAACTACCGCGACTGTTACTGTTACTACAACTGCGGCTACAACCACAACCACAACCACAACCACTGCTTCTGCTATTACCGTTACTTATCCAAACGGCGGAGAAACATGGGAATATGGCTTTAATCAGGGAATTGGATACACATCGAATGGTGTGAGCAGAGTTGGATTTAAAATTCTTAAAGGATCGCAAGTTGTTTACCAAACCAGCGGCGCAACTACAGCTGGTTTGTCGCTTTCTTTCGAGACCAATGCGCAGAATTCTTCTTCAACTGGGTCAGGGAGTGATTATAAAGTAAGAGTATTTGATTGGGACAATTCCAGCGTGTATGACGAGAGTAATAGTTATTTCAGCATTGCTCCAGCCGACACTACGCCCCCAGTTGTTTCTAATATTTCAGTTTCTTCGATTACTGCAGATTCGGCTGTTATCAGTTGGACAACTGACGAGTCCTCTTATGGATATATAAACTACGGGCCCGGGGCCTACACGTCAATTACCCCTCAAGATAATTTTGCCACTTCGCATTCTTTCACTCTATCTAATCTGACAAGCGGCGCACTTTTTCTTTACAGGATTTATGCTGTTGACGCTAAAGGAAATGGGCCTATTGGTTATCCGCCCGAGTATACTTTTACGACTTTAGCGCCAGTCGCTTCTGCCAACACGCCGCAGTTTCTTTCGAAGTGGAGCATGCAAGGCGAACCTTACGGTATTGCCATAGACCACAGCGGCAATGTTTATGTGACAAATAAGGGTTATAATTTTGATTATGCTGTTTATAAATTCACAAGCAATGGCACTTTTATTACTAAATGGGGCCCTTCCGGCACTGGCAATGGGCAGTTTGGCCTCGCTCTTTATATTGCTGTTGATGCCAATAGCAATGTCTATGTCACTGATTATTCTCGAAAACGTATCCAAAAATTCACCAGCGACGGCACTTTTATCACCAAATGGGGGTCTTCTAGCACTGCCGATGGCCAATTTTATGAAACCGATGGCATTGCCGTAGATTCCAGTGGCAATGTTTATGTGACAGACACATCGCTTAACCGTATTCAGAAATTCACCAGCGACGGTACATTTATCACTAAATGGAACCTATCAAGCGGCGGCAATTACGGCGGAGGCCGGGGCGTTGCCACAGACTCCAGCGGCAATGTCTACATAGCAGATAGGAATTATAACCGTGTCCAGAAATTTACCAGCGACGGCACCCTTATTACGCAGTGGGGCTCGCAAGGCAGTGGTGACGGGCAATTTGCAGATCCTTATGGTATTGCTGTAGATATTAGCGGCAATATTTACGTAACTGATAGGAGCAATCATCGTATTCAGAAATTTACCAGCGACGGCGCATTTATCACTAAATGGGGCTCTTATGGCACTAATGACGGTCAGTTTTATTACCCAGATAACATTGCGGTAGATGTTAATGGGAACAGCTATGTTGTGCAAGGTAATGCCTATATTCAAAAATTTACTCCTGCGCAAACAGCGCTTTTAGATATAGATCGTTTGCTTGCATCAATTAAGCTTCAAGTCGCTTCAATAGCTTCTGCTCTATCAGAATTATTACGTTAAATCTATTGGGAGATTAGTTTTTCAGTAGCCTCCACCATTTTTTGAAGCGAAAATTCTTTTGCGAGTTTTAGTTTAGCTTCGATCCCTATAATTTTAGCTTTTTGAGGATTTTCTAAAAGCCATTTTATTTTTTCAGCCAAGATTTGGCTGTTTTTCGGCTCAATTAAAAATCCCTCTTTGCCATTTTCTATGATTTCAGGCAGGGCCCCGACATTAGTGGCGATAATAGGGAGTTCTGCAGCTATAGCTTCCAAGATTATCCACGGGAAGCCCTCTTTTAAAGAGGGAAGAACAAAGACATCAAACGCCTTTAAATATTTATATGCGTCGGGAATTCGGCCGGCAAGGATAACCTTATTTTCAAGCCCAAGTTTTTTAATTTGGGCTTCCAGTTGAGGTCGGAGGTGCCCATCGCCGATAACGAGGAGTTTGAGACCCGGTCTCTCAAGGAGACCGGGTCTCGCGAAAGCCCCAATCAAGTACTCCAGTCCTTTTGTCTTATAAAAATTCGCCACACAACCGATCCATGGACTATTAAGGCTTGAACTATGGAGGCGAAGCCTCGATAGTTTCTGACTAGGTGCCAACAGACCTGTTCTGGCTTCTTCTTTAGATAAGAAATTTAAAGAATTTATATCAAGACCGTTATATATCTTTATTATTTTTTCCGGAGAAACGATTCTTTTTTCAACGGCGATGCGCCAGTCGTATTCAGAGTTAACTATAATAAGGTCTTTAAATCCTGATGTTAATTTTTCGGCCCAAAAGATAAGCCAATTTTTCCAGGAAGGGCGCGGATCTCTAAAGGCCCAGCCGCCGATGCGGTAAATAATTCGTAGCTTACTTGGAAACTTAGTTCCCAAGTCGGGAACTAAGTTTCTATAAAAAAAACCAGCAATAGAACCAGTCAGCCCTGCAGTCGTGGAACACAAAAACAGCACATCCGGTTTTTCTTTTTTTAGCAGGTCAAAAATTTCTTTCACTGTTAAAATTATCTGCCAAGGCCAAGGCGTCCTCCTCATCTGCGAAAGATACAGGGGTTGCACCCCTGTGTTTCCAAGCTTGTGGAATAGTTCGCCATCACCAGATCCAGCTGCCACTAAAATATCGTATCTTTCCGTCAGCGCTTTAGATGTTTCGTAAATATATCTTTGGGCTCCGCCCATTTCTGACTGGGTCACTAAAAAGATAATTTTTTTTCTAGATTTAAAATTCATATATTTTATTATTAAACAGGGGGCCAGAAAACACAGGCCGCAGCTCCCAATAGAATGAGATCGTCGCCCAGAGGAGTGATTTTAATTTCAGGATTTATAAGATAATGCTCAATATATTTTTTTATTGGATTTAATATGAATTCAGGGTTGTTCAGGGCGACAGATCCGCCGATGGTAATTAATTCTGGATTGTAAGCAACGATAATATTAGAAACAGCTCTGGCGCTGATTCTGCCGACTTCATCT
This sequence comes from Candidatus Nealsoniibacteriota bacterium, assembly GCA_016186525.1. GTDB lineage: Bacteria > Patescibacteriota > Minisyncoccia > Minisyncoccales > MHMH01 > JACPGX01. Next base: position 8,759 of record JACPLM010000003.1, read on the forward strand.
AAAAACTTAAGGGCAGTTTGGTTTCCTTTCTCGGCCGCCTTAAAAATATCTTTAGGATCAGCGAAATGAATATTTTTCTTAACGCTATTTTTATTTAACCAAAAATCAAAAAAACGCGCTAAATTATTGCCCGATGCGCAAGCTTCCCAGTGGCCATATCCTTTTTTGCAGCGGCACGGGAAATTATATTTAGTTTCAGCAATCATGTGGCCAATTTCGCCGGCATTGCCGTCTTTGCCCAACAGAAGATGGCCATTAACAATAGCTCCGCCCCCCAAGCCAGTGGAAATTGTAATAAAAACCAAATTTTCTTTTCCTTTTCCAGCTCCAAAGTGTTTTTCACCCCAGACGCCCGCCCGGCAATCATTAAAAAGAGCAACTTTTAGGTTAAATTCTTTTTCTAACGGCTTAACTAAAGGAATAAATTTAAAAGGCAAGTTGGGCGTGTTGATAACAGCTCCTTTTTTTAAGTCCAATGGTCCAATTGAACCAATGCCGATTCCTGACAATTTTGGAATATCTTTTTCTACAGTCAAAGAGTAAAGCATTCTTTTTATCTGTTCTGCTATCACAATCCCAGAGGGCCCGGTTTTAGAGGTCTTTTCTTTTATTTTTTTGAGTATTTTGCCATTTTTGGAAACCAAGGCCATTCTTACATTGGTAGCTCCCAAATCAATGGCAACAGCAATATTTTTCTCCATAGTTATTCCATTATAACTTGGTTTGTCTCCCAAAAAAAGAGGAGAGCTTATTTCAGCTCTCCCTTGATCGCCCTTTTGAAAAATTCAGCCGCGCCGCCTTTAACCGCATGTTCATTGATGAAAATGCCCTTTTGGCGGGCGATTGTCCGAATAGAGGATTTAGAATTTAAGAATCCCACAGGGATTACGTCGCAGTATGACATAACTTCGTAATCATTATCTCCATCCCCAAGATAAAATGGCTTGCCATAGCATCCCGATCTGATAAGGTTTCCAATAGTTATTGCCTTAGTTGTGGAAGCAATATCAACCCAAGAGTAACCATCCGAGGAGCCGTGATAAATAAATAGAGGAAGTTTTTCGGCTTGGACTATATTTTTAATTTTATTTAATACCGCAGTGAAGTCGGCTGTAGTTGTAATTTTTGGGTAATGAGCCGCAGGACCAAACAATATCGTAATTCCGGTCTTCCGTTCTCCTTCAATTATTATTACGCCCTCATTGATTTCGTCTCTGCCATTCGCGGTTTTAATTCCCATGAGTTTAATAAAGTCCGTTAAAGCAATTGGGAGTAAATAATTAACATCTCCTCCTCTTTTGCAAACGCCGCCGTGTTCAGCGTAGACCATTTCGCAATAATCAAGCAGAATAGGCGGAATGTGGCTTAGCGGGGCGCCCGTAATAGCAATGAGCCGATTGCCCGATTCGCAAAGATCTTGGATTTGTTTTTTTAGAGCAAGTTCTATATCTTTTTTATCCTGTCGCAGAATCCCATCAATATCGGAAATTACGGTAATTTTATTCATTCAGCCCCTCCCTTTAAAATTGTAAAAATACTCGCTGAATACTTTATTATACTTTATCATATCTTTTAGTGTCAACACTCCATATTAGTCCGTATGCAACAAAAAAGTCCCGACATAGAAGTCAGGACTTTAATTTTTTTATTAAGAAATAGAAATCAATAATACGCCAGCCATCATCAGAATAGACCCTATTAATTTTGGTTTGATGTTTCTTTCCTTGAAAGCGATAAATCCCAGGATTACGCTGAAAACAGCGCTCGTTCTTTTGAGGGAGATTACGTAAGGAACCATAGCGAGGGTGAGAGCAGTCATTTGGGCAAACAAACTCAAGGCAGTGAACAATCCGACCGCCAAAAGCATTTTCCATCCAGATTTTATCCCGGCAAATTTCTGGTCAGATTTAAGGAAAATTATGGTAATGAAAACCAGCGCGCTTATCATCTGGACGAATACTAAGTAAGTGATTGGGCTGGAGTTGGCAACGGCAATTTTATTGAAGTTTGAGCTTACGGAATATATTAGAGCTACGATTAAAGTCATCAGAGCGGCCTTATCTTTCAGTAAAGCCTTGATCGGCCCCCAGATTCCTTTTTCTCTCCTTAACTCCAATGCGTAAGTTCCGGCGGTTATTAGCGCCACCCCGCAGATTCCCAAAAAGCCAATGCTTTCTCCAAGCATTATCCTTGAAGTGAAAATCAGGAATACCGGAGTGAAAGAGAGAAGGGGAGCGGTCAGAGAGAGTTCGCCAATCTGCAGAGCTTTCATAAAGAGAATCAGGGCGATTATACTTGATGCCGAACTGGCTATGGTGGCCCACCAAAAAGAAAAGTTAGTTGGCGCCAAGTCCAGCCAGAAAAGAGCAAGCAAGAGAAAGGGCAGGGAGAAAGCCGCGTAAGCAAAGCCAAGCAAATACTGATTGGTTCCCTCAAGGGCTTTTTTGCTGGCCACGCTCATTAAAGCGTGAAAAAATCCGCTGGCAATTCCCAATATTATCCCCATATGCATTTCTCCATTCTATCTTACCCTGTTATTTTTGACCAGTTTTGACCCCACAGGTGCCTACCCAACAAAACGAGGCCGGCAAAGTGCGTGGAAGGGACTTTTTGGCGATTTTCTATTATAAATTTTTTAAGGGTTTTTGGCGAGCAATTAAGAAAGAAAATTTCTCCTTCTTGGTCTTTTGCGGTTTTTGCCCTCTCGAGAATTTGGATAGAGTCCAGGGAAACCCTGGCATAGAAATTAAATTCGTGGTTTATTCGTTCCTCTATTCTGTTGGAAATGCCGAGCAGGCAGATTTCTTCAATTTCACCTCTTTTTATTCCAACTTCTTCTTCCAATTCGAGGCGGATGAAATTAAATGGTTTGCCTTTATCGTAAACTCCCCCTATAACGCTGAGTTTGTTAGGGAAATCAACGCGAGCATAGGTGCGATGCATTAATATTTTGCCATCGGAGCTTAAAGCAGCTACACATCCGCCAGTCCCTATGGGGAAGTTTTTCCAGCCGTATTTTTCAATATTTTCTTGCCTAATGATATCAAAGACAGAGTATTTAATTGATCCGCCGACAATCAAAACGAGGCGATTAGATTTAATTTCGGAATTTTCCAAGTCCAGGCACAAGACGTTTCCGTCAAATAGCGCAGGATTTTTAGCTTTCCTGGCAGAGAAACGATCTTGGGCGGCTCTCGCCATTTCTTTAGTTACTCGCGGATCGCGTCTTTTTCTGAATATCGTTTTAACTTGCCTTTCCTTCCAAACGCCTTTATGCAGTATCTTTGTTCTTTCTGATACCAAATCCATTAAATCCATTTTTCCCTCCAGTTGTTAATGTGCGACTTTGCACTTTAACACGTATAAATTTTTTTGTAAAGGAACGGGGTTGACTTATTTTCGGGCTTATCTAATAATGGATTATAGAGCTTAATTATGTATAAAAGATTCACAAAAGTAGGCATCGTGGGCACAGGCATGGTGGGAGGAGCGATGTTGCGCTATTTGCAGAAGAAAGAAGGTCTGGAAATTTTTACTTACGACAAAGGGAAAAACGAAGGTTCGCAAGAAGAAGTAAATAAGGCAGAGGTCGTTTTCGTGTGCGTGCCCACTCCTTACCTTAAAGACGGCAAGGGTTTTGATTTGACTTATGTAGAAGAAACTCTTTCTTGGCTTTCGGGCGAGAAAGTGGTGGTGATAAAATCAACTGTTCTGCCCGGCACTACTGAAATGTTGCAGAAAAAATATCTCCAATACAAGCTTTTAATGAACCCGGAATTTTTAACGGAAGAAACAGCTGATCAGGACATGTCTTATCCGGACCGGCAGATTGTGGGCTATACGGAGAAAAGCCATGACGTAGCGGGAGATCTAATGCAGCTTTTGCCTTTGGCTCCTTTTGAAAGAATGATACCTGCCACGGAAGCTGAATTGGTTAAATACTTTGGCAATACCTGGTTTTCCGTGAAAGTCAGCTTTGCCAATCAAATGTATGATTTATGCCAAGCGTTGGGAGTAGATTACGATAGAATGGTGGAAGCAGCCGCTGCCGATAAAAGAATCGGCAGGACTCATCTTAATGTTTTCCATAAGGGTTATAGGGGTTACGGCGGAAAATGCCTGCCTAAAGATACTAAGGCCTTAATCCAATTGGCAGATATAAAAGGCGTTGACCTTAAACTTCACAAAGCCGCTGAATGCATTAATGCGGAATTAATGAAACAGCAAAATATCGAGGATCCTGAAAAATACGGCGTAAGAAAAAATTTTTAATTATGGCAAAAATAATCGTCACCGGCGGCGCCGGCTTCATCGGTTCTAATTTAGTTGACGCCCTAATTAAAAGAGGGGATGAGGTTTTAGTGATTGATAATTTAAGCACCGGGAAAAGAGAGAATCTCAACCCGCAAGCTAAATTTTTTGAAGCAGACTTGCGCGATTTTTCTCAAATTCGCCCTATTTTTGACGGGGTTGATTTTGTTTTCCATGAGGCAGCTTTGCCGAGAATTCCTTTGTCAATTGAAAAACCGAAAGAATCCAACGATATTAATATTGGGGGAACCCTCAACGCCCTAATCGCCTCAAGGGATGCCGGCGTAAAAAAATTCATTTACGCCGCTTCCTCATCGGCTTATGGGAATCAAAGACAGCTTCCTCTTCGTGAAGATATGCCTTGTTTTCCAGCGAATCCTTACGGTTTGCAAAAATATGTCGGCGAGCTTTATTGCAAGGTTTTTACGGAAATCTACGGTTTGAAAACTGTCGCCTTGAGGTATTTTAATGTTTATGGTCCGCGCCAGCCGAGAGAAGGAGCATATACGCCGGTTATTGGCATTTTTTTGACCCAGAATCAAATGGGCCAGCCCCTGACTATCACCGGCGACGGCGGCCAAACTCGCGATTTCACCCATGTTTACGACGTGGTAAGAGCTAATATTTTAGCTATGGAATCTGAAAAAGCAGGTTCAGGCGAAACAATCAATATTGGAGGCGGCTGCAACTATAGCGTAAATGCGATAGCCAGTTTGGTGAGCAGCGAGACATCACATATTCCCATGCGGCCCGGCGAGATGCGAGATACTTTGGCTGATATCACAAAAGCGAAAGAACTTTTAGGCTGGGAGCCGGAAATAAACTTAGAAGAGGGCGTAAAGAATCTCTTAAATAATAATGCCTAAAAAATCTATTTTGATTACCGGCGGCGCCGGCTTCATTGGTTCTCATCTTGCAGAAAAACTTCTCAAAGCAGATAAAGAAGTTTTTGTTATTGACGATTTGTCCACCGGCAGTTTGAAAAATATTGCGCATCTTAAAAATGACAAAAACTTTCATTTTATAAAAGGCACGATTCTTGATGCCAGAACAATAGAAAAATTAGTTAAAAAAGTTAATCAAATTTATCATTTGGCTGCCGCCGTGGGAGTGAAGACAATTATTGATAAGCCGTTGGAATCTTTTCTTTTAAATACCAGGGGGACAGAAATTGTTTTAGATGCCGCAGTAAAATATAAAGTTCCCATTTTGATTACTTCCACCTCTGAAATTTACGGTAAAAATGACAATTTGCCATTCGCTGAAGACGGCGACAGAGTCTATGGTTCCGCTTACCATGCTCGCTGGGGGTATGCTATGTCTAAAGGCGCTGATGAATTTTTAGCATTAGCCTACCATAGGGAGAAAGGGCTGAATGCGGTGATTGTCCGTCTTTTCAATGTTGTAGGGCCTCGCCAGACCGGAGTCTACGGCATGGTGGTCCCCAGATTTGTACAGCAAGCTCTCGCGGGAGATCCTTTGACAGTTTACGGAGACGGCTATCAGACAAGGTGCTTCGGTTACGTTGACGATATTACAGATGCTTTAGTAAAGCTTGCGAGCCACTCAAAAGCATCAGGCCATATTTTTAATTTGGGTTCTGACGAGGAAATTTCTATAAAAGAATTGGCCCGGAAGGTTAATAAGCTCACGGGGGCTAAGTCAAAAATTGCTTTTGTTCCTTACGCCAAAGTTTACGGCCAGGGTTTTGACGATATGGCCCGCAGGAGGCCGGACCTCTCAAAGATTAAAAAGATTATAGGTTACGCCCCAAAAATAACCTTAGAAGAAAGCCTTAAAAGAATTATTGATTATTATAGCAAATTATCAAATGCCAAATAGGGTCTGTTTCGCTTCAATAGATGTTGAACATCCGATTGATAATTTGAGCCAGATTTTAGAAGTTTTTAAAAGAAATAATATCCCGGCGACCTTATTCGTCACGGGAAAAGTTTTAGAGCAGCACCCCGGTTTGTTTAAAAATTTGCCGAGCAATTACGAAGTTGCCTGCCATAGCTTTACTCATCGTTTTTGGAATACTCTGGATAGCGAGGAAAGAAAAAAAGAATTGAGTGATTTCCTTTTTCTTTACCAGAATATTTTTAATAAAAAACCCAGGGGATTTAGAGCGCCCTCGCACATTATTGACGAGGAGGCCTTGGAGCTTTTGGAGGAAAAAGGATTTTTATATGACAGCAGCATCGTCCCTCACTACCCGCCGTTTAAAAAATACCGCGGCTACAAGGGCAAGCGCCCTTTGCTGCCTTATTCTCCTAATGGGAGAAAAATTTTAGAGATTCCGGTCAGGGGGCAGATATTTGGGGTTCCTTTAGCCGGCGCATGGATTACCAAGCTTCCGTACCTTATTTACAGGATTTTATTTATCTTTTATCGCCCTAAATTTATAACTCTTAGCATTCATTCTTGGGATAAACTGAAAAATTTAGAGAGAATTATCCGATTGCTTAAAAATAAGAATTATCAATTCTTAAATGGATCAGAAATTTATCAAAATTACAAATAAAAATGAATGGCAAGGTTTATTGGACAAAGTCTTATTCAAGACTTTTTTTCATAATATAGAGTGGGAAGAATTTTTAGAAAAACAATTTAAATGGCTGAAATTTGAAAGGTATGCTTACAATAATTCAGCTTTGTTGAGTTTAGCCAGAGTAGGGGATAAATTGATTTCCCATCCTTTCTGCGAATACGGCGGCCCCCTTCCTTTAGTGGAAAATATAGATGCGGAAGAATTTAAGCGTGATTTATTTTCAGAATTTCAGAATTCCATTAGAATCAGTTTTCACCCGTATTTAGCGATAGACGTTAAGAGAAGTGTTCTCTCAACATCGGGGAGGGTGAGTTATTTTGTGGAAGGGGCTCTTGATTTGAGAAAAACTACGCGCCATGAGATAGAAAAGGCGCAAAGGAATAATCTTCAAATTGAAAAATGCCGAAATCAGAAAGACCTCCAAAGTTTTTATAATTTGCACATCAAAAGCGCCAAAAGGCATAAAATTCCGGCATACCCCCTCTCTTTTTTTGATTATTTTGCGAATTCTGCTGAATCAGAAATCATTTTAGCTAAAAATAACGGGAAAGTTATAGCTGGAAGCGTTTTTCTATTTTATGACAAATTTGTTCATTATTTTCAAAATGCCATTGATGAAAAGCATAAGAATATGGGAGCCAACTACCTGATTTTATGGCAGCAAATCCAAAGATGCTTGCAGAATAATAAAGTTTTTGATTTCGGAGGCACCAGAATCGGTTCCCCTTTAGAGGTTTTTAAGAAAGGCTGGGGAGGTAAAGAATATCCGATTTTCGAGTTAACGAATTACGGAGAGGCGATGAAGCCTGGCTTCCCAAGGAGGCCAGGCTTCGAAACCCTCAGAAATGCTTTCGGATTTCTACCGCCATTTTTAATTAAAAAATTAAGCCCTTATTTGCTTAAATATAAATTGCGATAATGAAACAGGATAATTTTAAACAAAGGCAACAAAAATGGGAAAGAAAACAAGCGGATTACAAGGTTAATTCTGCCAGACAGGCAACGCTTGTTTTAACGCTTAAAAAAACCTTGGAGCTTTTGGGCGATAAAAGAAGGGGCAGACTTTTGGATATAGGCTGCGGTTTTGGCGAGCTGGCCATTCTTTTGGCTAAAAATACCGATTTTGAAATTATCGGTTTTGATATTTCAAAAACATCGGTTGAGGCAGCAAAGGCAAATATTAAAAAGGCAGGGCTTGAGGGCAGGATTAAGATTGAGGAAGGGGATGTTTACAATCTTAATTATCCTGACGATTATTTTGATGCTGCGGTTAGCTTTGGTTATGTTTCGGCCGCCACTTATCCCGGCGCCCAAAAGGATGTCGCCAGAGTTTTAAAGCCGGAAGGAATCTTAATATGCGATTTTATAAATTGCTTGTCTCTTTACAAGATTTTCGGCAGCTTTAAAAGGGCTGTTAACGGCAATTCCCCCTATTATATTTCGCTTTCCGGGATTAAACAGAAATTTGCAAAAGAAAGCCTCATTTTTAGAAAGCAGCGTTTTTTCAATACTTACCCCCCACTGAATTTAAGCTTATCTCCCAAAGTTTTTTTGGTTTTTGAAAATACTTTTGGCAGGTTATTTAAAAATTTTTTAGCTCGAGTAAGATTAGTATGTTTTTCGTACACCCCCAAATAAAATTAGGCAGATTAAGAAAGGCTGATATTATAAAAAAACTTTCTTCTTATTTTCCAGATAAGCAGCTGGTTTTTACCGATATGGGAAGGTCGGCTTTCAAGATCATAGTTGAAAAATTGAATCTCCAAAATTCGGAAATTTTAATGCCAGCCTATATCTGCGATATATTCAAGCCGATTTTAGAAAGGTATAACATTAAGCCGGTTTTTTTGGACATTGATTTAAAAACTTTTCATATCAAACATGAAGATATAATTTCAAAAATTACCTCTCGGACAAAAGCAATTTTAGTGTGCCATACCTATGGACTTCCGTTTGACGTAGATGCGTTGAGGTCTGACCTCCGCGGGAGGACTGACCTCACAATCATTGAAGATTGCGCTCATGCTTTTGGCGTAAAGCCAAAAAGCGATATTGCTTTCTTCAGCCTCTATAAGCAGTTCCCCGCACTAAGGGGTGGTTTGCTGGTTTGTCCGAAAGATTGGCAAATTTCTTTGCCAAAAACTTCTTTTAACTTCAGAGATTTCATTTCTTTATTGAATTGTTTTGCTTTATTCGCTTTTATATTTAAGAAATTCGGCAAAGATATTGCTCCAAAAATGTTGAGAAAAGAAAAACTGCCAGAGCCCGCAGGATTAAATAAACTATCCTTAAAACTTTTTTCCTATTTTTTTGAAGATTTCGAAAAATCTTTGCCGCATAGGATTAATATTGCCAAACTTTTTCAGTTAGAACTTAAAAAATTGGGATTTGAAGTTCAGGATTCAAAAAATAATGTTTTTTGCTATTTATCGGCCTTAGTCCCTAATAATTTAACGGATAAAAGAGACGAGATTGTTGAAAAGTTAAGAAAATATCATGTTTTTTGCACCAGGATTTGGCATACGCCCATTATCCTAAATCATGAAGAATTTCCCAATACTTTTGAAGCAGCAAGGAGGATAATCAACTTTCCTTTGCAGAATTATTATACGGAAAGGGATATAAAAAAGATAATAAAAGCTGTTAAAAAAGTATTATGAGAATTTTAATGCCGGTATTGCACTACTATCCTGTGATTGGAGGGTTGGAAACATGGACGCAGAATATTGCAGAGCGACTTTCTCCAAAAGCAGAGGTTTTTGTGGTGACAAGCAGAGTTGCAGATAGCGCCAAAAATGAAGTTAAAAATGGGGTTAAAATTTTTCGGACGTCTTTATTTAATTTAGGAGATCTTTCCTATTCTTCCCCGGTTCATATTTTGACGGCTCTGCCATTCATATTTTTTAAGTCTTTTTTACTGATATTATCTCAAAAAATTGATCTTTTGCACTGTCAGGGATTTTTGGGATCCTGTATGGGTTATTGCCTTTCAAAAATTACCGGTATGCCCTACATCGTGACGGTTCAGAGATTGGAAGAAAAGAATTTTTTTAAAAAAATAGTTTACAGAAAAGCTAATGTCTGCATTGCCGCAAGTTCTGCCATCCAAAAATATTTTGAGGAAATCGGATGCTCAAACATTGAAGTAATACCCAATGGCGTTGATTTGAAAAGGTTTGAAAATTTAAAGAAACAACAAAAAGATGATTTTATGGTGATGACAGTGGCAAGGCTGGAAAAGGTAAAAGGGATTGATTATTTGATTGGGGCGTTCGCGAGACCCGGTCTCCTTGGGAGACCGGGTCTCAAACTCCTCGTTATCGGAGATGGATCAGAGAGGAATAATTTGGAGCGTTTGACGAAAGAACTTAACTTGGAAGACAAGGTAAAATTTGTGGGACAAATTCCGCCCGAGGGGATTCCAGAATATTTAGCCATGGCTGATTGTTTTGTTTTGCCATCCCTCAAAGAAGGCTTCGGTATAGCGGTTTTAGAAGCAATGGCAGCAGGTGTTCCAGTTGTTGCAAGCAGGGTTGGCGGAATTCTGGATATTGTTGAAGACAAAAAAACCGGCCTTTTGGTGGAGCCGGGAAATGTCGAAGATATTTCCCAATCCATTCAGAGGATTTTTCAAGACTCGGCATTGAAAGAGCAACTTATTAATAACGCTATGACGGAGTTAAAACGTTATGACTGGCAGGATATCGCCGAAAAAGTTTATAAAATTTATCAAAAAAGCATCGCGATTAAAATTATTTTAGCTGCGGGAATATATCCGCCCGATATTGGCGGGCCGGCAACATACACAGAAAGGCTGGCTAAGGAATTAGGTTCGCCTGTCATCAGCTATTCCAGAAGACTTAAGAAAATCCCTAAAGGAATTAAGCATTTCCTTTATTTTCTGGGACTGCTTTGGTTAGCTAAGGGCACTGATGTTATTTACACTCAAAATGTAACTAGCGCAGGCTTGCCGGCCTTGCTGGCCGCTAAATTATTAAGAAAAAAGCTTATCTTAAAGGTTGTGGGGGATGCGGCTTGGGAGCAGAAAAAAAACTATCTCAAGGGCATCCAATCGTATGTTGCCAGGGGAGCTGATAAAATTATTGTTCCCAGCCAGTATGTCAAGAGAATGGTTAAAGGCTGGGGTGTTTCCGAAGAAAAAATAGAAGTAATTTATAATGCGGTCGAGAACAGTTCTCTGCTGAATATGACGAAAGATGAAGCAAAAAGGAAAATAGGCATTGAGGGCGACGTAATTTTATCTGTCGGACGTCCTGTGCCATGGAAAGGATTTGACGATTTAAGAAGCATCATGCCCGACTTACTCAAAGAAAACCCAAATTTCCGGTTAGTAATTGTCGGAGAGGAGAAAAAGGTTCCCCACGAGCAGATGCCATTTTATTTTAAAGCCGCCGATATGTTTGTCTTGAATTCAGGCTACGAAGGATTATCCCATGTGATTTTGGAGGCGATGAGTTTTGGCGTGCCCGTAATAGCCAGCAGGGAAGGGGGCAATCCGGAGTTGATAGAAGATAATTTTAACGGTTTTTTGGTAGAATATAAGAATAAAGAACAGATAAAACAAGCTATTTTGAAGTTATGGCGGGATAAAGAACTCCAAGAAAAATTCATTAAAAATTCCAGAGAGAAGTTGGAAGAGTTTAGCTGGGAAAATTTAGTAAAGAAAACGCTCCAGGTATTAAAATCATGAAAAACGTTTTATTCATCGGCGTAACTAAATACGACTTAGACAAAGATATCCATTTAAGAAAGAAATTTGAAGGTTTGGCCCAAGGCATAGAGCCCTATGTTTTAGCTAGAGGAAAAACGACTCTTGGCAGGAAAATCTTTGGCGCGAAATTCTATCTTTTACCTCGGAGCATTTTTTTCTGGCCTATAGCCCTGAAGCTATCTTTCTGGCTTTGTTTGATTAAAAAAATTGATGTTATCGTAGCCCAGTCGCCTTTAATGGAGGGTTTTGTCGGGGTTATTTTGAAGAAGATATTAGGCAAAGAGCTGATTATTGAAATGCACGGCGACTGGGAGGTTAAAAAGAGCATTGCCTTTTTAGCTCCGTTTAGCTTGCGCAACGCCGATAAGATTAGGGGAGTGGCGCAATATCTTGTTGATAAGGCAAAGAAAATTGCTCCCGATAAGCCATATTTTATATTTCCGACTTTTACCGATTTAGATGATTTTTTAAAAGAAAAAGACACCAGATTTGATAATTTTATTTTATTCGTTGGCAGGGATAATCCCGTTAAAGGTGTAAAATATTTAATAGAGGCTTTTTCAATGATTAGAAATGATTTCCCCGATTTTAAGCTGGTTTTAGTCGGCGAAGGCCTAGCCGAAGGCAAGCTGCCATTAGAGGAAGTGAGAAAGAGAATGAAAGATTGTTATTGCTTGGCAGTTTCTTCTCTGTCTGAAGGCCTGCCAAGAGTCATAATAGAGGCCCAGGCCCTTGCTAAGCCCGTAATTGCCAGCAAGGTCGGGGGCATCCCCGACTTGGTCAAAGACGGCCAAACCGGCTTCTTGTTTGAAGTTGGCAATGTTGAGCAGTTGGCAGA
>JACPLM010000031.1 GCA_016186525.1 Candidatus Nealsoniibacteriota bacterium
GCTTCTTTAGAGATAAACTTAAGAAAATTGGGAATAGTCCTTGGCCGGCATCAAAAAGAAAAACTTCTTCAAAAAATAGTGGACTTGGGAGACAAAGGCGAAAAAGTGTCTGCCGAAGATTTACCCCTTTTAATTAAAAGAATAATCAGCAATTTATAGTAAATAATATGGCAATAATAAAGAAAAAAATTTGGCCGGGATATTTTGACGCGGTGGCATCTGGCAGGAAAAAGTTTGAGCTTCGGCTGAATGATTTTGATGTGGAAGAAGGCGATACATTAATTCTTGAAGAATGGGATCCGGAGACGAAAGATTACACGGGAAGAAAAGTTGAGAAGAAGGCGACTTATGTCGGCAAGTTCAAAATAGATAAATTATTTTGGCCAGAGGACCAAATCAGGGAAAAGGGGATACAGATTATTTCTTTGGAGTAATTATTGGCGGATGCGCAGTAATAAAAAAGAGCAGTTTAGAGTGGTGCTTAGCACTTTACAGTTCAGGCGGCGAGAAGGGCGTTCACCATCTGTTCGTAGATAGTCCTTGCCCTTTTCTGGTCGCGAGCCATCGAGCTGTAATTGACCGTTGGCTCGTGAACCGAAACGAAGATTGTGCCCCGGAATTCTTTCATTCCGACCGAGTGATCGGAAGAGACGATTTGGAATCCGTCGCTTGTCAGCTCTGGTACGGTTATCGAAGAGATAACCGCATCGTTCCAAGGGCCGACCACTGAAAGAGCGTTATAGATAAACCGAACAATTTCGCTTAATTCCATCTTCACCTTCCTAGTCATAATTTACTTAGGAAAAGCAATCCAGTATTCGCCAGCTCCGCCGGCGATCGGTCTGACGACTTTGTTTTGGCAATGTTCCAATCCCGAGATTTCCCCATTTAGTAGTTTTTCAAGAATCTGATGCCCTTGAGTATTTGTTGCCTTGAATTTCCACCCGATGAGCTTCTTCCCATCTTCTGTGAAAAGGAGCTCTACCCCCATCAACACAGAGTTTCTTTTCTTAGCCATGAGTTCGCCTCCTTTTCTTTTCCTCTAAATAATTATACCATATTTTATATAATTTTGTCAATGGTTCGATATTTCAAAAATATAAAAGTCATAATTTGCGGTAAAATAATAAAATTATATGCCGGCGGAGAAAATTAGCTTAAAAAACGCAAAAGAGGATAAATTGTTTTATTTCGTAGCCAACGTAGTTATTTACCGGCAAAAAGACGGGCGATGTTTGACCGAAAATTAGAGTTAGTGTAAGATTAAGAAAATGAAAAAAAATAGGGTTTACATTACTGTTTTAGCTATTTTCATTTTGGCTTTTTTGGCCGGGAATTTTGATTTCCCCGAACTTTTGAATTTAAAATATTTTCCGGCAAAAGATTTTAAACTTGGGCTTGATCTGCAGGGCGGGACTCATTTAATTTACGAAGCGGACTTAACCAATATCGCAAAAGAAGAATACGATTCTTCTATGCAGGGCCTAAGAGATGTGATTGAAAGAAGAGTTGATCTTTTCGGAGTGTCAGAACCTCTCGTGCAAGTGGAAGAAGCTTCCGGCCATCAGCGCTTGATTGTGGAATTAGCCGGAGTTATTGACCCGGCTGAAGCCATAAAAATGATAGGCCAGACTCCTTTTTTGGAATTCAAAGAGCAAAAAGCAAACTATCAAGAAATCATAGAAAATAATCAAAAGATTCAGCAGTCGGGCTCTGGCGAAATGGAAGATCCGTTCGAACCCACTGTTTTAACCGGCAAATATTTGGAAAAAGCCGAGTTGGGGTTTGACAACCAAACGTCTTACAAACCGTTGGTTTTAATCCAGTTTAACGATGAGGGAGCTAAAATTTTTGAAGAGTTAACCGCAAAAAACATTGGCAGGCCTGTGGCAATATACATAGATGGCGTTCCGATTTCCGTTCCAACTGTCCAAGGCAAGATTGCAGGCGGCAATGCCCAGATTACGGGTAATTTCACCATCGAAGAAGCCAAGACCCTTGCCCGAAATTTAAATGCAGGAGCCCTGCCTGTGCCGATTTCTTTGATTTCACAGCAATCGGTGGGCCCCACGCTGGGTAAAATTTCTTTGGAGCAAAGCCTGAAAGCGGGAATTTTGGGATTATTGGCAATAGTCGTTTTTATGACTTTTTTTTACAGATTTCCCGGATTATTAGCTTCTCTGGCTTTGATTATTTACGCAATTTTAAATTTAGCTTTCTTTAAATTAATTCCAGTTACTTTGACTTTGGCCGGCATCGGCGGTTTTCTTTTATCCATAGGCATGGCCGTTGACGGCAATATCCTTATTTTTTCAAGAATCAGAGAAGAATTGCGCCGGGGAAGGAC
>JACPLM010000032.1 GCA_016186525.1 Candidatus Nealsoniibacteriota bacterium
AAATTTAGCTTTCTTTAAATTAATTCCAGTTACTTTGACTTTGGCCGGCATCGGCGGTTTTCTTTTATCCATAGGCATGGCCGTTGACGGCAATATCCTTATTTTTTCAAGAATCAGAGAAGAATTGCGCCGGGGAAGGACATTCCCCATGGCCCTTGAAGAGGGCTTCAGAAGGGCCTGGCCTGCTATTTGGGACGGAAATTTTACGCTTTTGATTGTCGCTTTAATTTTATTCAGCTTGGGCACGAGTTTTGTCAAAGGTTTTGCTTTAACGTTGATTATCGGCACTTTGCTTAGCATGTTTTCGGCAATAACTATAACTAAAAACTTTCTTCGAGTATTTGTCGGCACAAAGCTCGAAAAGGTAAAAATATTATGGCAATAACGATCACAGTGTTTCCCCCGACCCCCTTTCTTTTCAAAACCCTCGGTTTTGAATAATTTCCAATACGGGGGAGACCCAAAATTTATTAAAATTAAATTTTAAAAATTTATGAAAAAATATTTATTTACTTCCGAGTCGGTGACTGAAGGCCACCCAGATAAGGTGTGCGATCAATTGTCAGACGCTATTTATGACGAAATGCTAAAGCAAGATCCGGACAGCCATGCCGGAGTGGAATGTTTTGCTACCACGGGTTTGGTTTTAGTCGGAGGAGAGGCGAGGACAAAGGCATATGTTAATATCCAAGATACCGTAAGGCGAGTGCTTAGGGAAATTGGTTACGATAAACAAGAGTACGGTTTTTGCGCTGACGATGTCGGAGTAATAGTTACTTTGCACGAACAGTCGCCTGATATTGCCCAAGGAGTAGACGAGAGCAAAGACAAAGATAAAGAGCAGGGTGCTGGCGATCAGGGTTTGATGTTTGGCTATGCCACAAATGAAACTGAAGAGTTTATGCCCCTGACATTGGTTCTTGCCCATAAATTGACAAAGCGTTTGGCCGAAGTTAGAAAAAATAAAACTTTATCCTACTTAAGGCCAGATGGCAAGTCGCAAGTTACCGTAGAGTACGAGAATGGCAAAGCAAAAAGAATAGAAGCTGTTGTGGTTGCTGCCCATCATTCAGCTGATGTTGGCATGGAGAAGCTAAGGGCCGATATAAAAGAACATGTTATTATGCCGATTGTCGGCAACCTGGTTGATGAAAATACGAAGTATTT
Source organism: Candidatus Nealsoniibacteriota bacterium (assembly GCA_016186525.1). Classification (GTDB taxonomy): domain Bacteria; phylum Patescibacteriota; class Minisyncoccia; order Minisyncoccales; family MHMH01; genus JACPGX01. Next base: position 1,168 of record JACPLM010000032.1, read on the forward strand.
TATCAATTCAACCGGCAGATTTGTTTTAGGCGGTCCCCCGGCTGATACTGGCTTAACTGGGAGAAAAATTATTGTTGACACTTATGGCGGAGTGGGGGCTCATGGCGGAGGATGTTTTTCCGGAAAATGCGTTACTAAAGTGGACAGATCCGGAGCCTATATGGCTCGTTACGCGGCTAAAAATATTGTAGCCGCCGGCCTTGCCGATAAGTGCGAACTTCAAGTCGCTTATTCTATCGGCATAGCTAAGCCGGTTTCAATTTTTGTTAATACAGAAGGAACCGGCAAAATTCCAGATGATGAAATTGCGGAAATCGTTAAAAAAGTTTTTGATTTTAGGCCAAAGCAGATTATCGAGCATTTAAATCTTAAGCGGCCTATTTACCAAAAAACCGCAGCTTACGGACATTTCGGAAGAAATGACGCTGATTTCACTTGGGAAAAAACAGATAAAGTTGACGAATTAAGAAAATATGTCTCTTAACTTCCTTCGCTACAAAAAAATCTATTTCGTTTTTATCGGTATTTTGAGCTTAGCCAGCATTGCCAGCTTAGCCGTATTCGGGTTGAAGCCGGGGATTGATTTCACCGGGGGCAGCATTCTTGAGCTTGAATACAAAGCCGACAGGCCTTCTAACCAAGAAATAGAAGAAAAATTGGCAGGATTAGATTTGGGTTCTTTAGTTTTACAGCCTGCCGGAGAAAGGGGGGTCATTATCAGAATGAAGGATATCGCAGAGGAGGCCCATCAAGAAATCATCCAAAAATTAGGCAAAAATGATTTTGAAGAAAAGCGTTTTGAGGCGGTGGGCTCTGTGATAGGCATGGAATTAAAACAGAAGACAATAACGCTGATTTTAGTTTCTTTGTTCGCCGTCGTCTTTTATATCGCTCTGGCCTTCAGGAAAGTCCAAAGGCCTGTCCAATCTTGGGAATACGCCTTGGCCTCTTTGGTTTCTCTTTTCCATGATATTTTAATACCTTTAGGCGTTTTTTCCGTTTTGGGTAAATTTTACGGAGTTGAAATTTCTATCCCGGTAGTTACCGCCCTCCTTACGGTTGGAGGAAGTTCTATCAATAATGTTATTGTGGTTTTCGACAGAATCAGGGAGAACATCATGAAAAGAAGCGGCGTGACTTTTGAGGATACGGTCAATAAAAGCATAAATGAAACTTTAGGCAGATGCCTTAATACGTCTTTTTGCTATCTTTTGCCGCTCTTAGCTATTTTCTTTTTCGGAGGAATTACTTTGAAATATTTCGCCTTAGCTTTAATTGTCGGAATTTCAGCTGGCACCTACTCTTCAGTGTTTTTAGCCGGGCCCCTATTGACAATATTTAGGCGATATGCTTAAATATAGATGTACCGCGGCTTGGGCTCTATGTTTAACCCCATGCAAAAATATAATTATCAAACAATTTGCCACAGCAATTTGCTGAAAGATTTGCCGAGCAGGCACAAAGATGTGATAGCTAGGCGTTTTGGCTTGAATGGAGAAAAAGAAACTTTAGAATCAATCGGCCATGATTTTGGCATCACCAGGGAAAGAGTCCGCCAGATTCAGGATGACAGTTTGAATAAATTAGAAGGTAAAATGGACTTGCCTATTTTCCGGAATGTTTTCCATAATTTTTTAAATTATTTTGAGAAAGCCGGTTCCCTGAAAAGAGAAAATTTATTGATTCAAGATTTGGGAGGAGAAAAATTTCAAAATTACGTTTCCCTGCTCTTGACCGTAGGAAAACCATTCCAAAGATACGGCGAGACGGAAGATTTCTACAGTTTTTGGGCTATTGATAGGGGGGCTTTTAATGTTGCCCGCAAAACTATAGATGAGTTTGCTAATTTACTGAATGAAAAAAATGCGCCAATGGCCCTGCCTAAAGGAGTCCTGCTTTCTCACATTGAAATTTCAAAAAACATTCTTAAGGGCTCGCAAGGCCTTTACGGTTTGAAGCACTGGCCGGAAATTAATCCCCGTGGAATAAAAGATAAGGCCTATTTGGTGATGAAGCAGGGGAAACATCCTCTTCATTTTACTGATGTCGCCAAGTCCATCGGAGACGGCGCTTTGGTTCAGACGGTGCATAATGAATTAATAAAAGATCAAAGATTTGTTCTGGTCGGACGCGGCCTTTACGCTTTAAAAGAGTGGGGCTACGAACCCGGAGTCGTCAAAGAAGTCATAGCTAGGACAATTGATAACGCCGGAGGAGAACTGGATAAAGACACTATCGTGGAAGAGGTATTAAAACAAAGACAGGTTCAGCCGAACACTATTTTGTTAAATTTGCAAAACTCAAAATATTTCCTTAAAAATTCCGAAGGGAAGTATACTATCAGAAGGGCTTAAAAGATGATATAATTGTAAAAGATGGAAGCTATACCCTTATTTATTGCTCCATTGATTGGAAAACTTTGGGGTTTGATTAATCTTTGGTGGTGGGTGCCAATACCTTTTTTGCTTTGGCGCCCTTTTTTATTTTACTGGAGGTGGTGGAGGTGGGAATTGGCTCAGTACAAGCAAAAAAAAGTTTTACTGGAGATCAAAATGCCAAAGGAGGTCTTAAAGCCCTTAAAATCAATGGAGCAGGTTTTTTCAGCTATTTGGGGCAACGTATTTGACCCTCCAGATTGGTCTGAATTTTGGTTTGAAGGCAAGGATTTGGATGCGGTTCAGTTGGAAATGGCCAGTATCGGCGGAGAACCCCATCTTTATGTCAGGTGCACCGATAACCGCAGGAATGCCGTAGAAGCCTCGATTTATTCTCAATATCCAGAAGCTGAAATTTCTGTAGCCGACGACTATACGAAGTATGTTCCTCAAGATTTGCCGAATAAAGATTGGGAACTTTGGGGCACTGATTACATAATGTCTAAATCCGATGTTTATCCCATTAAGACATATTCTAAATTTTTTGAAGAAACAGAGTCCGCTAAAGAAGAGAAAAGAATTGATCCCATGGCTACTTTATTGGAAGGAATGGCTAAGTTGGGGCCCGGAGAACAGCTTTGGATTCAGATTGCAGTTAGTCCGGTTACCAGCGTTAATAATATAAAAGCTGGCGGCACTTATGATTTCGTTGCCGAGGGGAGAAAAATTGCTGACAAATTGGCCAAAAGGCCGGAAAAGGAAAAACCAAAATCAATTCTTACCCAAGCTTTTGAGGAAGTGGCTTATGGCAAAATGCCCGGAGAAGGCGAGGAAGAAAAGGTAGAGATTTTTCCCGCGGAACTTCGTTTGACTCCCGGAGAAAGAGATATAGTTGAGGGAGTGGAGAATAAAGTTGCCAAACGCTGTTTTCAATCTTTTGTGAGATTTATTTATCTTGCTAAAAGAGAGGTTTATTTCGGCGGGGCAAAAGCAATTCCCTTTGGGTTTTTTAACCAGTTTTCTACTGAAAATCTGAACGGCTTAAGGCCTTGGCCGAAAACTCTGACCAAAGTGAAAAAACATTCATGGCTGGGGGCCTTTAGGCTTCGGAGGGTTTTTCTGAAAAAAAGGAGATTATTTTTCCGTTACATTAAAAGACAGCCTCCTATGTTTCCCAAGCCGGCAGGCAAAGGCAGTTTTATTTTAAATACGGAAGAATTGGCTACCGTTTTTCACTTCCCGGGCAGGGTGGTGGCTCCGGCTCCTTTTGTTTCGCGCGTGGAATCCAAGAGAGGAGAAGCGCCTCCGGGCTTGCCTATGGAAGAATAAATTTTTGTTAATCTATTATGCCTAGTGAAATAAACTTTTTTGCTGAAACTACATTCCGCAATATGAGGCGCAAGTTTGGCATAAAGCTCGACGATAGGCGTCGGCACTTTTATGTTATCGGCAAAACGGGCATGGGCAAGACCAACATGATTCAAAATATGGCTATTCAGGATATTAAAGCGGGAAACGGCATGGGTTTTGTCGATCCTCACGGAGAAGCGGCTGAAGCATTGCTGGATTTTATCCCGCCAGAAAGGATTAACGACGTAATTTATTTTAATCCGGCTGACATAGAATATCCCATTGCTTTTAATATCATGGAGAAGGTTGATGTGGCTCACAGGCACTTGGTTGCCGGAGGCCTTATGGGCGTTTTTAAGAAAATCTGGCCGGATGTTTGGTCTGCCAGAATGGAGTACATTTTAAATAACTGCATTTTGGCTTTATTGGAATATCCCGATGCCACTCTTTTGGGCGTCAATAGAATGCTTTCAGACGTGGAATACCGCAAAAAGGTTGTTGAGAAAATTACCGATCCGGTGGTCAAGGCTTTTTGGGTGCAGGAGTATTCCCGTTATACTCAAAGATACGAGGTGGAAGCCACGGCCGCCATTCAAAATAAAGTTGGCCAGTTTATTTCTGCCCCTTTGATTAGAAATATTATCGGCCAAGTCAAGTCCTCCATTGATATGAGAAAAATTATGGACGAGGGAAAGATTTTAATATTGGATCTTTCCAAGGGCAGAATCGGAGAGGATAATTCCCGCCTTTTAGGAGCTTTGATGATTACCAAATTGCAGTTGGCCGCCATGCAGAGAGTTGATATTCCGGAAGAAAAAAGAAAGGATTTCTTTTTATACATCGATGAGTTTCAAAATTTCGCTACCATGTCTTTCATCAGCATATTGTCCGAAGCCAGGAAATACAGATTATCTTTGATTTTGGGCCATCAATATATCACCCAAATGGAGGAAGAGGTAAGGGATGCGGTTTTTGGCAATGTAGGCACTTTGGTCTGTTTCAGGGTTGGAGCAGAAGACGCCGAATGGATGGAAAGGGAATTTACTCCCGAATTTTTGGCAACCGATCTGGTAAATTTAACGAAATACAATATTTATTTAAAATTAATGATTGACGGCGTGGCCGGCAGGCCGTTTTCGGCTCAAACTTTGCCGCCTTTTCCTATGCCCGAAAAATCAAATAGAGAAAAAATCATTAAGGTTTCCAGAGAAAGATATGGAAATCTGCAAAAAGAAGTGGAAGAAAAAATCGCAAAGTGGACAGGCCCCTTAGATATGCCGGCAATCAGCCAGCAGCCGGCAGGGCCAACGCTTTACGACGCTCGCTGTTCAACGTGCGGAAAAGACACTAAAGTGCCCTTCGTTCCTGACGGTAAAAGGCCGGTTTATTGTAAATCTTGCAGGGCCAAACTGGGAATAGGCCCCAAAAAGCCTGTAGCTTCAGAGCCGGAAATAGAGATAAGACAAGAGATTCCGCCGGATAAAGAGCCACAGCCGCCAGTCCCGCCAGAAATTAGACAAATTGAGCCTCAAGGGCCAGTTCCGCCGGAGGTCAGAATAGTTGAGCCGCGGCGAGAGGAATCTAGGCCGGAACCTCCGCCAATCAGGACTGTCCCTTTTTCTGCCAATAGGCGCAAAGAAGAAGAAAGACCGAAACAGCAGAGAAGGGAAGTTAATTTGTCAGAACTGAGGCAGGTTTTGGGAGAATCGCTGGAAAAAAAGGAAGAAAATAAAACGGGAGAAAAGGAGCAAGATAAAGAGGGGACAATAGAGCCGGGGGAAACCATAAAATTTTAAATAATCAACGAATAACGAATTTAATACGAATATACGAATTCATAAATTCGCAACGGATTCGATATTCGCTGATTTCTATGAAAACCGTCAGAGATTTCGATGTCGCCAATAAAAGAGTTTTAGTCCGTTGCGATTTCAACGTGCCTCTTTCGGAAACAGGCGAAATTTTAGACGATTTTAGGATTAAAAAAACCATTCCTACAATAGAATATTTATTGGGAAAGGGAGCCAAAATAATTTTAATGAGCCATTTGGGCCGTCCCGAAGGCAAAGTAGTTGAGGAATTCAGATTAACTCCTGTACAAGATAAGTTAACAGAATATTTGGATATTTCCGTAGCTAAGGCCCCTGATTGCATTGGCGCAGAAATAGAAAAATGGACGAAAGGAATGCGGTCGGGAGAAACTTTACTTTTGGAAAATTTAAGATTCTATAAAGAAGAAGAAGAGAACGATGAAAATTTTGCTAAAGAACTCTCTAAATTGGGAGATATTTACATTAACGATGCTTTTGGCGCTTCCCATAGGGCCCATGCCTCAATCGCAGGCATCACAAAATTTCTGCCGTCGGCTGGCGGTCTTTTACTGGAAAAAGAAATTGAAGTTCTAACCAGCTTGTTAAAAAATCCCCAGAAACCCTTAGTTGCCGTAATCGGCGGCAAGAAAGTGGAAGATAAAGCCGGGGTTGTTGATAAAATTTCCAAAACAGCCGATTTGGTTTTGGTCAGCGGCCTCATTGAAAAAGAAATTAAAGAAAAAAGTCTTGAATTTAAGTATCCAAATAAAATTATAGGCCCTGTTGATGAGATTGGCGGAGGTAAGGATGTGGGCCCAGAAACCATCAGACTATTTAGAGAAAAAATTATGCAAGCCAAAACCGTTTTTTGGTCCGGTCCTTTGGGGAAAATTGAGGATGAGGAATTCGCAGGAGGCACTAAGGCCTTGGCGCAAGCAATCATTGAATCTAAAGCATACTCCGTGGCCGGAGGCGGAGAGACTATGGAATTTGTGAACAAGCTGGGCTTAGGAGAAAAATTCAGCCATCTTTCCACCGGTGGCGGAGCTATGCTGGAATTTCTTTCGGGTAAATCATTGCCTGGACTGGAAGCATTAGAATAAGGTTGCTTGACACTCGTAGGGTTGCATGCTATCCCAAGGATAGCACTTTTTATTTGAAAGGAGCGAAATGAGGGGATACAAGCCGGAAACTGTGATTATTGAAACAACGGCCAGATGCAACCTTAACTGCATTTTTTGCGGTTCAGATTGCAAAAATGCCAAAAATCCTAAAGAGCTTTCAATTGAAGAATGGGAAGTTTTAGTCGATAATCTTGCAGAGCTTGGGACTAAAAGAATAGTTCTTAGCGGCGGAGAGCCGACACTGAAAGAAAACGTAGGGGAATTAATGCGGCATATCTCATCTAAAAAACTTCAGTGGGGCATGGTTTCCAACGGGTTCAATTTTTCTCTTCGATTATTGGAAGTAATGGCCGCGCATAAGCCTTATGCTTTAGGATTGAGCATTGACGGCATCAAAGAAACTCATAATAAATTAAGAGGAAATTCGCAAAGCTTTCAGAGAATTGTTGTTAGCATAAATGAGCTTCAAAAAAGAGAGATTCCCTTAAGCGTTAATACGACCATTCATAAGCTGAATTACAGGGAACTTCCTTTAATAGCCAAGTTTATTCTGGAAAACAAGATTTTCGGCTGGCAGATACAGTTAGCCATGCCTTTTGGCAGGATGAAAGACAAACAAAATCTTTTGCTTTCTCAAGAAGAATTTTTATGGATTTGCCTGTTTGTTGAAAAAATAAGGAAGCTGATGCCATTTGTTAATATTGCGGCTGCCGATTGCTTTGCCTGGGCTCCGACTGGTAAAATTCGCGATGGCAAATGGTCTGGCTGCGGCGGGGGAATAAGATCTTTAGGGATCGACGCCTTGGGAAATGTAAGAGGATGCCTTTCGATGGCAGAATGTCCGCCGGAGGGCAGCATAAGAGAGAGAAAGATTGCGGATATTTGGCAAGACAGAAGCCTTTTTTCTTATAATCGCCAATTCAGCTCGGATAATGCTTCTGAATTTTGCGCAAAATGCAAGAAGATATTAATTTGCAAAGGAGGATGCAGCAGCCAGTCATTTTCAATGTCAGGAAAATTCCATCAGGGAGTTTATTGCTGGTACAAAACAAGAAAGGGGGACAAAGAAAATGAGAAGCGAGGTGTTTAAATACGGCCCAACCGAGCCGAAAATTAATCCAGGAAATTTTGATGGGCTTTTGGAAATATTGGAGAGCAGATCAAGTGGTGAGATATTAAAAGAATTGGATAAAATAGTAGATGAACTGTTGGAGTTAGCCGTGCGATTAGAAGCACTAAGGGCGCGATTGAAGATGATCGGGAAATCAAAGAAAAAAAATAAGTTCCCATGGTTAGAAGGAGTAGATAAATACGGAACGGTTGTTCCAAGAAAATAAAAATAGTAAAAAAATCAAAAGAGTCCCGAGCGAAGTCAAGGGGCTCTTTTATTTTATAATCAGCCAAGGTACAATTATATAAAACAAAAAAGGCGCAACAGTTGGTCGCACCTTTAGATTGGCAGCCGCGGGGGCAGCGCCCCCGGGCCGATTACCGTGTTGGCGATTTTTCAGGCGCATCTAGCCTCTCAACATGGCGCGACTCTAAGCTGCAGCATTTCGTCAGTCTGGCTGCCTCTCGTTGAGACGCTTCCTCGCCTTTTAGGATCTCTCCCATCGCCAACAAGTGTAATAATAGCGTACCCAAACAGGTTGTCAATACCATACAATGAATTTGTGCCAAGCAGACAATTAATACAAGACTAGATTTTGACATAATTGATAAAGTTTAGTATCATTTAAAAATATGGTTACCACTATAAATGATAAAAATGTAAACATCGCTAAATTACAAGAAGAAATTAATATTCTTCGTTCTTTTGTTATTGGAATTACCGGGAAAGACAAGGAAGGAAACTACCGCCCTGAATTTGTTAAAAAAATCCTTAAATCAGCCAAAGAAAGGGAGGAGTTTTCTTTTAAGGGCACAAAACACTTTCTCTCTGATCTTCAAAGAAAATAAACCATGATTTTTATTGTTTACACTGATTCTTTTTTAAAATCGGCTAGAAAATTGCCAAAAGAGCAGCAAAATAAACTTAGTAAAATTTTAGAAATTATTCAAAATAATCCTTTCCATTCCAAACTTCATACTAAATCACTCACCGGCCTTTTGGCTGGTTTTTATTCTTTTAGGGTTACGCGCGACTGGCGGGTGATTTTTCAATTTTTAAATTCAGATAAAATTAAGTTAATTGAAATAGGCCACAGAAAAGATATATACGGATAAGATAAAAAAAAGAGGCTCCTGTTCTGCAGAAGCATCTTGTTATTGTCTATCGGGGGAACGTATTGCATCCCCCCGGCATTAGTGTGGTGTCATGCGGCATATTTGGCGCCGTATTAGTGGCCGCACGCACCGCGTACAGAGTGTTGGCAGGGACGGCGCAATTTTGCGGCCCAATCCGGCAATTAGCGCGCTCT
>JACPLM010000041.1 GCA_016186525.1 Candidatus Nealsoniibacteriota bacterium
CATTGATCAAAAGCGCAAAAATAAAAATATTTTGATTATCAGCCATTGCGATCCATTATGGCTTTTAGAAGGCGCAGCGAAAGGATTGTCCGATAAGGAATTATTGAAAATAAAATTAGCCAAAAAAGACATTAAAACTGGCGAATGGCGCAGGTTGGAGTATAAAAATTTGCCTTTAGATCGAGAGGGAAGAGTTGATTTTCACCGGCCTTATGTGGACGGAATCAAATTTCATTGCTCCAAATGCGGCGAGATTATGGTGAGAGTGCCGGAAGTTTGCGATGTTTGGTTTGATTCCGGTTGTATGCCCTTTGCGCAAGTCCACTGGCCCTTCGTTTCTAAAACCAGCAAACCAGCATTATTTCCCGCTGACTATATTTCCGAGGCCATAGATCAGACTCGGGGCTGGTTTTACACTTTATTGGCCGTTTCTACACTTTTAGGCCAGGGATCTCCATATAAAAATGTCATTTCCCAGGGACATGTTTTAGATGAAAAAGGCGAGAAGATGTCAAAATCAAGAGGGAACGTGGTTGACCCTTGGTATATTATTGAGAAATATGGCGTTGACGCCGTCCGCTGGTATTTTTATACTGTCAACCAACCTGGCGACTCAAAGCTTTTTGCCGAAAAGGATATTGACCAAACTCTTAAGAAATTTATCTTAATTTTATGGAATTGCTTCACCTTTTACCAAACATATAAAAAAACCAAAAACAAAAAACAAAAAACAAAAAACATTTTAGATAAGTGGGTTGTTTCTAGATTAAATGAGCTAATCCTTGGGGTTACGGAAAAACTTGATAAATATGATGTGACCGGAGCCGCCAGATTAATTGAGGATTTTGTTATTAATGATTTGTCTTTATGGTATATCAGAAGGTCGCGCAAACGCTTTGAAGAAGCTGCCGGCACCTTGGCTTTAGTTCTGCAAACAGTTTCGAAATTGACAGCGCCATTCATACCATTTTTATCTGACGAAATCTACAAGTGTTTACTTCCGGGAAGTAAACAGTCAGTGCATTTGGAGAGTTGGCCCAAAGCCGATAAAAAATTAATTAATAAAAAATTAAATCAGAAAATGGCTAAGGTTAGGGAAATTGTGACCTTGGCTTTGGCTGAAAGGGCAAAAGCAGGAATAAAAGTTAGGCAGCCCCTTGCTTCTCTTAGAATTCCGGAGAAAATGGACAAAGAATTATCGGAATTAATAAAAGAAGAAGTTAACGTTAAAAAAATTATTTCCGGCGGAATTTTGATATTAGACACTAAAATTACTCCGGAACTCAAAGAGGAGGGAATCGTTAGGGAAGTTGTTCGTCAGATCAACGAGATGAGAAAAGAAGTCGGTTTAACTCCGAAAGATAAAATTTCAGTTCGATATTTCGGTACGCCAGGATTGAATAAAATTTTAGAAAAAAATAAAAAAAATATTTTGGCCGAAATTAAAGCCAAAAATTTTAAGTTGGGCAAGGAACCTCTCTTTGCCCCGCCTTCGCCAATGCTACGGCGGGCAAGCAATGCTTCGGAAGGCAAGGAAGTAAAAATCGACCAGCAAAATATCTGGCTGGCGATAAGAAAAATATAAACTCGCCCCTCGGAAAGCACAATTTTATTGACACCAGGCTAAAAATGAGCTAAAATTATTATATGGTTACGGTGACTATACCAAAAAAAGAATATCAACGCTTGGCTGAAAAAGCTCTCCGCTATGAATATCTTCGCCAAATATTGGAGGAAGATATTTTTGCTTCTCCGCCGAATAAAAATGCCAAGGAGGTGGCTAGAGAATTTAAGAAGAGCGGGCTTTATAGCCAGAAATTTATCAAAAGTTTAGAAGGGGGACTCAGGCGGTCGTCTTATTTTCGAGCGAAATAAAATATTTAAAATTTATGAAGATCGCCCCCATCCATCAAGAAATCAGACATTATCTTGAAGAAAGAAATCTCGAAAAAAAATTTGAAAAGCAGAGCCGACTTTTTCAGCAGAATTACTTTCATCCTAGTTTAGAAACCGAACTTCTTGAACCAAGGAAGATGCGGATCTGGAGCTTTAGAGTAGACCGGAAATACCGGGCTATTTTTGTTTTTCTAGGCAAAGATACGGTTGAAATTATTGATGTTAATAATCATTATAAATAAATTTATGCCGTTCGGAGAACAACAATTTGAAAATCCGCTCGTGCCTCCTTTGGGAAAACCGGAAGAAATTAAAGAAAAAGAAAAAACTACCGACTATTTTGATTTTGAAAAGGCTAAAAATGTTTTTAATAGAAATGCCTCCTCAGAAGAAAGAAAAGAGGCCGTAGAAATAATAAAGAAAATTACCGGGCCAGAATTAATAAAAAAAGTTTTTGGGGAGTTCGATCCCTTCAAACAAGAATTAAGAGTTGAATTTAGAGAAGGTGAAAAGAAAGAAGCTCCGGCTGCCTATCGTTATGATGACGAAACGGGAAAAGAAATTTCTTATGAAATTAATATGAAAGCCGGCTATTCCAAGAGAACAGAAGAGAAACTTTTCAATGCCATAGCTGTGGGTTTGCACGAAATCCGCCACCGCGCTCAATATAAAAATTCAGAATTAAAGAAACTCACATTCGAAGATGTTAGAGGGATTGGTCTATTCGATAGAAATTTTGAAAGCAAATTAAAAGATATAGAAAAGAAACCGGGTATAAAAAATAATTTAAGGCAAATGGATGCTGTTCTTTTTTCTGAGACAGCCGCACTTTTATATAAAAACGGAGCAAGTATTCAAGAAATTAAAAATCTTGCGGGGATGGATAGTCAAGAACTAATTAAAAATTTACAAAAAAGAAAAGAGAAAAATTAATAAAATAAAATATGTTCGAATCAAAAGAACCGCAATTTAATAAGCCGGAAGTTGGGCCCGGACAAAAACCAGAAGCAAGAGAAAAACCGATAGATAGATTGAAGGGCGAGATTGGGGAAATGGCTTTGGGGCTTCGGAAAGAGGGGATTCCGGTTGATGGCGGAGGCAGAATTGATATTACTAAGTTTGGCGATGTTTATTCCAAGCGGTCAATTGAATTAGATGGAGCTTGGGTCAAAAAATTGAAGACAGCATGGGAAACGGCAGCCGCCGCAAGCCATAAAATGTCTTGGCTTTACGGCCGCGAACAGATAAAACAGAAAGTTGCTCAAGAACATCCGATGGGCGGTGTTTGGGAAATGCTGGCCACTTCCATTCTGCACAAAAATTTGGGCAAGGATTTTATTGTGGTGCGCGCTTCGGAATACGACGACGCGCGATACAAGGTTGACAGCGTTATTTTAGACAGAAAAACCGGCCAGGTTGTTTGCGCTTTTGATGAAATCGGAGCGACAACTGGAGAAAGATTTGAAGAAAAAAGAAAGAAGGTTTTAGAAAGAAATTGGCAGAGAGGCGGCGCTGACCTAAAGTACGGCATTTCCATGGAAGAAAGGGCGGGAAAAATGGAGCTGAAAAAGGGATCGGTCTATCAAATCCCGCTTCTTTATCTTGCTTTATCCGAAGAAGACATCAGGAGGACTCTTCAAGATCCTAAACAAGAAAAAAAGGTTTTCGGTGATTTTGTGAATTCTGCCAAAGAGCAGATTAAAGATATCAAGAGGGGGCCAATTCATTCTAAGTTAAAAGAACGGCTGGACTTTTTTGAGAAAGTTCTCGGAAAATTATAAATCGTGTTAAAATAACATAATGCCGGAAAAAAATTTACAACCGGAAAAAATAGCGCCCGGAGCCGAACTCGAAGCTCTTAGAGAGCGAGTGGAGCAATTAGAATCGCAGTTGAAAAAAGAGCAGCCAGTTTCTCCTGAAACCGAAGAGAAGGCCGTTAAGCAGGAGATAAAAAGCTATCTAAGGGAACTTCAGCAGATGCCGGCCGCAGCCGCTCCTTTGGCGACTCGCGATGAATCAGATGAAATAAATAAATTTCCGGCCAGCCAGCAGGTGGGGGCTTTGGTTTCTTTGGTTTTTGAAAAAGGATTGGAAGAAGCGATTGCTGTTGCCAAACAGCTGGATAACCCGGCCATTTTAGACGAGTTCCACGATATCTTAGCCGACAGGTATTACAAAGAACTTATCGAGAAAAAAATCATAAAGCCGTAAGTAAAAATTTTGACAAACAGCCCTAATTAAGATAAAATATTATTGTATGCCAAAGACAGCATTAAAAGATAAAAAATTAGATAATTTGATCCGCTGGACTATCGTGGAAACTGTCCAAGAGGTTTTGAGAGACCCCGATTTGGGGTTAGAACTTCAGGAATGGGCCCAAAAAAGATTGAAGAAACATCCTAAAAAATTTATCTCATTGGGAGAAATCACGAAAAAATAATTATAATTTTCAATATCCTTACATGCCAAAATGGAGCTTAGTTTTTACGCTGGAAGCAAGGGACGATTTTAAAAAATTAAGCGAGAGTCTGCAAAAGAGAATTAGCGACAGGTTAAATTGGCTTCAGAACAGCTTTGACGGGATTATACCCTCGGCCCTTACAGGTGAATGGCGAGGGTTTTTTAAATTAAGAGTTGGCGATTGGCGAGTAATTTATAAAGTAGAATGGGGCAAAAGTTTGATTATAGTTTATATCATCGACCGCAGAGACAAAATTTATAAAAAACGTTAAAATAAATCAATACTCGAAGGAGAATCACAATTTTTTAAGCCGGAATCGGATATCATAAAAATATGAATTTTAATTTAGAAAAATATTTCACTTTCGGAATAATTTTAATTATTTTAGCGCTGGCTGCTTTTTTGGTCTTTTATATCCTGCTTTCCAAAAGAAAAGAGAAAAATTTTTTGGGCGGGGGAATGAATTTGGCTTTGTTTTTGGTGACTTTGCCCCAAAGAATCGGCAAGGATGAAGATAAAAAAATTTCCTTGGAGGAGCATTTAAAAACTGCCGAGCAGTTTTATTCTTCCCTAACCTCGATTAAAGAGCAGAATTTAATAAAGAGAATTTTATTTGGCAATCCGTCTTTCGCTTTTGAGATTGCCGTCCATCGCATCGGAGAAGCGATTTATTTTTATCTCGCCGTGCCTCGTTATCTTAGCGGAGTGATAGAAAAGCAAATTTTGGCCTTTTGGCCAGAAGGACAAGTGCAGCAGGTCTCAGATTACAATATTTTTAATCCCTCCGGCTTTTCCGCAGGATCCAAAGCAGGTTTGGCGCGCTCTCCGGTTTTCCCTTTAAAATCTTTTCACGAATTCGGCATCGATCCTTTATCGGCTATTACCAGCGTTTTTACCAAACTGGCTCGGGAGGGCGAGGGAGCTGCCGCCCAGATTTTAATTAGATCAAGCAGGCGGAGAATTAAAAAATTCGGCCAAAAAACAATCGGACTAATTGAAAGGGGAATGAGGCCGGAAGACCTTGTTTCTGGCCCAAAAGTGGGAGATATTATAAAAGGCAATCAAACTCCTTACAGGCCTCCTGTCCAGCAGCCGGGTCAGCCGTATTCTCCCAACCCTATTCTTACTCCCACTCAGCAGGAAGCGATAAAAGCAATTTCAGAAAAAATATCGCAGCCTCTTTTTGATGTTAACCTCCGGCTTTTGGCTTCAGCCCCCAATCAGCAAAGAGCCGGGCAGATTTTGATGGAACTGGAGGCCGCTTTTTTCCAGTTTAACACCACTATTTTAAATCAATTTAAATTTAAAAAACTTTCCGGAAGTTCTCTTAAGAAATTATTCTACCGTTTTTCTTTCAGGATTTTTAACGAAAGAGAAACCATGACACTTTCTTCCGGAGAATTATCCGCCATATTCCATTTCCCATCTCCCCAATTGTTGACTCCGCATATTAAATGGTTGAAAGCCAAACAAGCTCCCGCTCCCGATATTTTGCCAGAAGACGGCTTAATAGTCGGAAAAAATATTTTCAGGGACGAGGAAAGAGTTGTTCGAATTTTAGACGACGACAGGAGAAGGCATTTTTACGTCATTGGCCAAACAGGCACCGGCAAATCCGTGCTTTTACAGGAGATGGTTAAGCAAGACATTGAAGCCGGCAAAGGAGTTTGCTTGATTGACCCGCACGGAGATTTAGCTGAAAAAGTTTTAAGCTTGGTGCCGGCTTCCCGCGCCGAAGACGTTATTTATTTCAATCCTGGCGATACAGAAAAGCCCTTGGGGCTGAATATGCTGGATTACGACCCAAAGTTTCCTGAAGCCAAGACATTTGTGGTCAATGAAATGATTGAGATTTTTGAGAAACTTTACAATTTGAAAGCCCAGGGTTTCGGAGGGCCTATTTTCGAGCAGTATATGAGAAACGCCTTATTGCTGGTGATGGAGGATCCTGCGTCGGGCAACACCTTAATTGAAATTCCCAAAGTTTTAGCTGACGTTGAATTCCGCAAATACAAGCTTTCAAAATGCAAAAATATCGTCGTGAAAAATTTCTGGGAGCAGGAAGCCGAAAAGGCAGGCGGAGAGGCGGCTTTGGCCAATATGGTGCCCTACATTACCAGCAAAATGAATATTTTCATCGCCAACGACTTGGTCAGGCCGATTATTTCCCAGCAGCAGTCCAGCTTTAACGTAAGGCAGATTATGGACGAAGGAAAAATTTTGATCGTTAATCTTTCCAAGGGCAAATTAGGAGAAACCAACAGTTATTTATTGGGGATGATTATCGTCGGTAAAATTTTAATTTCCACTTTTTCAAGGGCGGAGCTTCCCGAAGAAGAAAGAAAAGATTTTTATTTATACATTGACGAATTCCATAATGTCACCACCCAGACGATTACCGCCGCTTTGG
>JACPLM010000034.1 GCA_016186525.1 Candidatus Nealsoniibacteriota bacterium
AATGCCGAGCGGGGGAATCGTGATATAAGGATAACGTTTTTTCAGGCGCATATGGATGACCAAAAGAGCCTGATTTCTTGAACATTCTTGGCAGAATTCGCGTACGCGGAGGTCTGCCCGGGGCAGGTAGCCTTCAATTAAAAAGTGCTTAAGGCCTTCTCTGGTTTTTCTTTTCTTTTCCATTCATCCTTCCTCAAATTAGATTTTCAGTGTACAATATAGTATACCATAGATGATTAAATTTGTAAAGATAGCGAGAGGTCCGACCTCCGCTCAAATTTGAGAGGAGGTCGGACCTCCTAATATTAGGGTCCCCATAGTTTAATGGATAAAACATTGGCCTCCGAAGCCAAAGATTGAAGGTTCGACTCCCTCTGGGGACACAAAAATATTAAAAATATGGTAGAATAATAGTATGAGTCCTGATCCGGGAAAATTTAAGATAGCGGTAACTGGGGCAGCTGAAATGGGGCATTGCTGCAAAAATATTGAAGCTATGGCTAAAGAGATGGGCCGCCAGATTTTTTGGCAGGATTGTATTTTATTGACCGGAGCCACGACCGGTGTGCCGTATTATGCCGCCGTGGGCCATAAAGAGGTAGGCGGATTCAGTATTGGATTCTCGCCGGCAGCTTCAGAAATGGCCCATAAAAAAGTTTATAAGCTTCCCCTTGATCAATTTGATGTAATGGTTTACACGGGTTTTGATTATTCCGGGAGAAATCTTTTATTGACCAGAGCAGCCGACGGAGTCATTGTTGTTTGCGGCAGAATGGGAACTCTGAATGAATTCACCATCGCTTACGAAGACAGAAAACCAATAGGAGTCCTAGAGGGTTCGGGTGGTACAGCCGATCTTCTTAAAACTATTCTTAGCCGTCCTCATCATAAAAGAGGGCCGATCGTCTACGATACCGATCCTAAAAAATTAGTCCAAAAATTAATTGAAGCCATTAAAGAAGTAAAAAGGTCGAAATACAAATAAATTATATTTTTATGAAAGAAAAAGAAGGAAAATTAATCGGGAAGATAACTCATTATTTTGGCAATATCGGCGTAGCGGTCATTGAATTATCAGATTCTTTAGAGGCGGGGGATGAAATTAGAATTGTCGGCGGAGAGGTCGATTTTACTCAAAAAGTAGAGTCAATGGAGGTTGACCACAAGAAAGTTAAGAAAGCCAAGAAAAAAGAATCGGCTGGCTTGAAAGTAGATCAAAAAGTCAGAGAGGGATATAAGGTTTACAAAATGTAGATAAATGGAGATATTCCTGCAGTTAATTTTAGCCACCTTGCTTGGAGGTTTAATTGGATTAGAAAGGGAATACAATAGAAAAGAGGCCGGATTAAGGACTTATTCTTTAGTTTCCTTGGGGGCAACTTTTTTCACAATTATTGCTTATAATTCTTTGGGGTTATTTTTTAAAGAACCGCCGATTGGCTTTGACCCAAGCAGAATTATCGGACAGATTGTTTTGGGCATTGGTTTTATCGGCGCCGGCTTGATTGTTTACCGCGAATTTCATGTTGAGGGCCTTACTACGGCGGCCGGCCTCTGGGTGGCAGCTGCCATCGGGGCTGCGGTCGGAGTAAAGCTTTATACGGCCTCTATTTTTGTTACGATTCTTGTTCTTGCAGTGCTCGTCGGTTTAAGGCCGATTGAGGAAAGATTTATTAAGGGCAAGAAAAAAGCAGTTAAATAGTATGATTTTAATTTTTATTGCCGGTTTTGCAGGAGGCGTATTGCGGGGATTGGTGGGGTTTATGAAATACCTTTTTTCTTATAAGGAGGTAAAATTCAGGCCCCGTTATTTTTTAGGCACCATGTTTATTTCCGGGGTAATCGGGCTTTTATCTGCCCTGGCCGTTAAAGAAATAGGATTTACTATTTTAGGCGGTTTTAGCTTCGTCTTAGCTTTTATTATTGGCTATGCAGGCGGAGATTTTATTGAAAATATTTATAAGATTATTATAAAAAAATCTTCTTTTTATGAAGATTTAAAGGGGAAGTAATATGAATTTAATTAAAAAATTTTTTGGCTTAGCTCTGCTTATCGGCGGATTGGGCATTATTCTTTATGGCCTATATTCTTCTTATAATATATTCACTGCCAAGCAAGAGGCGCCGGTAATTTTTGAAACACCCAAACAGTCAAGCGCAGCGCAAAAAGGCGATGTATTAGACCTTCAGTCCCAATTGCAAAATGTGCTCGGCGAGCAACTGCAGGGCATTTTGCCGGCAGGTTCCGCGCCGCAGCTTTTTAATTTAATTTCATGGTCTATTTTCGCCGGCATTTTAATGCTTGGCGGCGGGCAGATTTCCGGTTTGGGGATTAAATTACTGAAATAAAATATGCGGTTTTTAAAGACGCTTTCTGTTTTTGTCGGCACGATTATCGGAGTGGGTATTTTTGGCCTGCCTTATGTCGCTTCCAAGGCCGGCTTTTTAGTTGTCATCTTTTATTTTTTAGCGATGTCATTTATCGCTATTGTCATACATTTGCTTTTTGGTAAAGTTGCCCTTGGCACTGAAACACTTTATCGTTTGCCCGGCTTTGTCGGAGAATATATGGGGTCTAACTGGAAGAAAATAACTTTATTGATCATAGGTTCCGGGCTAATCGGAGCTCTGCTTGCCTATTTAATTGTCGGAGGAAAGTTTTTGGAGCTTTTGCTTATTCCTTATTTTGGCGGCAATAATATTATTTATACGCTTTTATTTTTTGCAGCCGGCGCTTATTTGATTTTGAGGGGCATTAAGCAAATTTCTCAAGTTGAACTTTATCTTTTAATTGTTTTTTTCGCTATTTTGATCGGTATTTTTGCCAAAGCCGTTCCTTTTATTGATTTCAGCAATTTTCAAAAAACAGATTTGTCTTTTATTACCCTGCCTTACGGAGTTGTGCTTTTCGCTTTATGGGGCTCATCTTTGATACCCGAGCTTGAAGAGATGCTCGGGAAAGATGCTAAAAAATTATTAAAATGGGTTATTGCATTCGGCATCCCGATGGCCGCTATCACATATTTATTTTTCGTTTTTATGATTTTAGGCGTAACCGGTCCCAACACTTCCAAGGAGGGTATTTCCGGTTTGGCTATTACTTTGGGCAACGGAGTCATCCGCTTGGGATTTATTTTTGGCGTGATCACCACCTTCACTTCTTTTATTGCCCTGGGGCTGACTTTTAAAAAAATGCTTTGGTATGATTTTAAATTATCCCCTAATTTGTCTTGGTCTATCGCTTGTTTTACGCCATTAATTTTATTCTTTTTAGGCCTAAAGGAATTCATATCAGTCATCGGGTTGACCGGAGCCGTTTCCCTGGGCTTTGAGGCGATAATTACGGTTTTTTTATACCGGGCGTTTTTAAATAAAAAACTTTCCCAGAAAATGAACCCCTTATTGTATGCCTTGCCTGTCCTTTTTATCTTTGGCGTTTTCTTTGAAATCTATTATCTTATTGCTCGGGTATAAACAAAAAAGCGCTTAGGGCGCTTTTAATTTTATATATTGTCATCTTTTTTTAGTCAAGCTACTATAAAAACGTATGCGATTTGTTGCTGATTTTCATATACATTCCAAATATTCAAGGGCTACCTCCAAAGATATGGATTTGGAGAGTTTGGATAAATGGGCAAAAATAAAAGGAATTAAGGTTTTAGGGACTGGGGATTTCACTCATCCCGAATGGCTCAAAAATTTAAAAGAAAAATTAGAACCTGCCGAACCGGGGTTATATGGGCTAAAGCCCAAAGTCCAAAATCCAAATTCCAAAGACGAAACACGTTTTATCTTAACAGCTGAGATTAGCTGCATTTATTCTAAAAATAACAGAGTCAGGAAAGTCCATATTATAGTTTTCTCTCCGTCTTTTGAAGCGGTAGATAAGATAAATACCCACCTTGGCTGGATCGGAAATTTAAAATCAGACGGCAGGCCTATTTTGGGTTTAGACGCCAAAGAACTGGCTAAAATTGTTTTAGGCGCCTCTGAAGATTGCCTGGTCGTGCCCGCGCATTTAATGACGCCGTGGTTTTCCTTATTTGGATCGAAATCAGGTTTTAATTCGATAGAGGAGTGTTTTGAAGAATACTCAAAATATATTTATGCCGGGGAAACTGGACTTTCAGCTGACCCTAAAATGCTTTGGCGGCTTCCCGATTGCAGAAAATTAGCTTTAATCTCTAACAGCGATTCTCACTCGCCCGGTAAAATCGGCAGAGAAGCTAATGTATTTGATTTGCCGTTTTTAAGTTATCCCTCCATTATTACGGCGATAAAAACTAAAGATCCGCAAAATTTCATAGAAACCTTGGAGTTTTTTCCCGAAGAAGGTAGATATCATTACGACGGCCACAGAAACTGTGAAATTGTTTTATCTCCTAAAGAGTCCAAGAAATACAATAATACCTGTCCTACTTGTGGGAAGCCTCTAACTATCGGGGTGATGAATAGGGTAGAGGAATTAGCCGATAAGCCCGAGGGCTTTCGGCCGGAAAACGCCATTCCCTTCAGAAGTTTGGTCCCGCTGGGAGAAATTATAGCCGAAAGCTTGGGAGTGGGGGTTGTCTCAAAGCAGGTTCAGAAAGAATACAAGAATTTAATTGAATATTTTGGAGATGAATTTAAGATTTTACTGGAAGCTGGCAGGCAGGAATTGGAATCTGCCGCCTTGCCGGAAATAGCTGAAGGGATTATAAAAGTTAGAGAGGGCAAGATTTTTATTGAGCCGGGATACGACGGAGTTTATGGAAAAGTTAGGATTTTTTCTTCAGGCGAACGAAAGATGGCTTCCAAACAAAATACATTATTCTAACCATGATAGAAGACTACCAATTTGGATCTGTTACCATTGACGGAGAGGTTTATACTCACGATGTTGAGGTTTTTTGGACAGATGATGTTTTTGATTGGTGGCGAAAAGAATCCCATATTATTGATGTAGAAGATATAATAGAAGCAGTAGAACAAAAACCAGAGTCTATTGTCATAGGCACGGGCCAATCTGGCATGGCAAAAGTTACCGAAGAGGCAAAAAAGTTTATTACGGCCAGAGGGATAAAATTATTTATTGACCCAACCGAACAGGCCGTCAAAACATTTAATATCAGGAAAGAAGAATCGCAGGAGGAAGAAGGCAGGCCCGAAAAAGTAATAGGATTATTTCATTTAACTTGTTAAATGTTATGTTAAGAGTTGCAGCTGCGGCCGGAGAATTTTATCCGGAAGATAAAAAGGAATTAGGGGATATAATAGATAAGCTTTTAAATCAAGCAGAACCCTTCAACTTGGCTCAGGGCAAGATTTTCGGTTTGCTTTTGCCGCATGCCAGTTATGATTATTCAGGTCAGGCGGCGGCTTACGGTTTTAATGCTATTGCCGGCAAAAATTTTGATACAGTAATTATTATCAGCGATTCTCACTATGAAAGATTCGACGGCGTTGCCGTTTATCCTGCGGGGCTATGGGAAACGCCACTCGGAAAGATCGAAGTTGATAATGACTTAGCGAGAACTGTTCTCGCTAAGTCAAAAAGATTTCTTAGAAGAGACTCAGCTCATCTATGGGAGCATGCAATAGAGGTTCAGTTGCCGTTTCTGCAAAAAATCCTTAAGAAATTTAAGATTCTGCCGATTGTTTTTGGTTCAGAAAATAAAGACTGGCAGGAGTTAGCCGATGTTATTTCAAAAAATATATTGAAGAAAAAGATTTTGATTATCGCTTCTGCGGATTTGTCCCATTATTTGCCATATGGCAAAGCGCAAAAAATTGATCAAAAAACCATAACAAGCATTTTGAATCTTCAGAATAAAAATTTGGATATTTGTTCAATAGATGCGGCAAGAACTTTAATCAAAATTGCTAAAAATATGTCAGGCCGGGCAAAATTATTAAAATACGCTAATTCCGCCGATGTTAGCGGGGATAAGTCAAAAACAGTAGGTTATGGGGCAGTTGCTTTCTATCGTTAAAACGCAGATCAAGAAATTTTTTAAGATAGTTATTTTTTTCCTCTTTATTATCAGCGGAGCTTTTTTATGGGGCAGAGGAAAGCACCCTTCTTATTATTTGAACTTAAAGTGGGGGGAGCTTGATTCTCAAAAACCGCGCTTTAATTCTCATTCTGGAGTTTTGATTATTTTTAATTCCGGAGGATGGGGCAATACAGCTTTCGAAGATGCGGAAGATTTTACCAAGATAATCAGGGGGATTAAATCAACTATAAATAAATTGGGCTGGAAAACCGCCATTGTTTCTTACGGAAGAACCAAAGATGATTTTCTGGGGAGAATACAAGGTCTAAAAGAGATTTTAAGTTCTTTCAATTTTCAATCAAAACAACTCGCCGATCAAATTAAGCTTTTTTTGGAGCGCAACCCCAGAAGCAAGGTTTTGTTGGCGGGACTTTCCCTGGGAGCTAATTTTGTTGGCAAGACCACGGAAAGAATTTGCGATAATCCTTCTATTCTGGCGATCAAGGCCGGAACTCCGTTTTGGAAACGCGGCCCCCAGCCAGTAAATATTTTAGAAATCATCAACGAAACAGACATTTTAGCTACGGGAAATTACAAGGTTTTTACCAGCGCCATCGTTAAGGGGATAATGAAATGGTTAACGGCAAAAATTAAGAGACGCAAACTCTCTTTTACTAATGCGATTAATATTCCAGGCCACAATTATGATTGGAAATCTCCCCGGCTGCGTGAAAAAGTTATTTCTTTTCTTGAAAATAACTTAAAACAAAAAGCAGGTTCCCTTTAGCCAATTTTTATTTTGGCAAAAGATCTCCCGCTTCTTTAATCGTTTGGTTGCGTTCAAAAATTTTAGGTAAGATATCGTTAAGAATTTCGATTGATGTCCAAAAACTAGTATAAAGATAAATAAAATAGAGAATCAACATTAAAAGAGCTATCGCCGCGCCAAGAAGATAAAGCATGGCCCATAAATCTGTCCGAGAACCCATTACACTCACCTCCCTGAACTATTATGCCAAATATTTTATTGTATGTCAAGTTTTTTATGCAGGAGTTTTATTTTTAATAGAGTAGGAGTATAATAAATTATATGGAAAAAAACATTACTAAAGAAATGGCAATTTCTGAGGTGGTAAAAAAACACCCCAAGACTGCCTTTGTTTTTATGGATTACGGCCTTCATTGCATCGGCTGCCCTATGGCTCCCAGCGAGACCATAGAAGAAGCGGTGAAGCTCCACCGGATCGATTTAGATGGACTGTTAAAAGACTTGAATAAGGCCGCCAAATAATGAAAAAGTTTATATTCTTTTTCGTATCTTTGCTAATAGGTTTTGGATTGCTGCTTTGGGTTGTACGGTTTATCGGCTGGCAGAATATCGAGTCGGCTTTTTTGCTTTTTGCCGGATGGCAGGGGTTGGTTATCGTTTTGCTTACTCTTTTAATGATTACCTTTGGACTATTGAAATGGAAAATTATTCTAAAGAGCCAGGGGTATGATTTTTCCTCTAGAAAATTAGCGGGGCCGTATCTTTCTGGGTTTTCTTTGGCCTATCTTTTCCCAATGGTGATTTTCGGCGGAGAAATTTTTAAGGGATATATCCTGAAAGAGAATTTTTCTATCCCTTGGAAAAATGGCATTACTTCGGTTGTTATTGATAAAATTCTTGAAGGCACATTTTTTTTGATAACTATTTTTGCCGGACTGATATTTTTCCTCTTAAAAATCGGCCTGCCGCCCAAAAATTTGGAGATAATTTTAGGCGGTTTTTTGTTTTTAGCTACCTCTATAATCGGATTTTTTTATTTCAAAATTTTTAAAAAAGAAAGCATCGTGAAAATTTTGGCCAAATTTTTCGATCACAAAAAATTTCTTAACATTGAAATATTAGAGGCAGAGCAAGAAATTTTTACTTTTTTTAAATCTCGCCCGAAATTTTTATTGCAGGCCTCAGTCTTCGCTGTTTTAAGAATTATCGTAACCTGGTTGAGATGCTGGCTGTTGATATTATTCCTCGGGAAAAGCATCGGCATTTTTTCGGTCTTATCAATTTTGGGATTTTATTATTTTGCTTTTATGCTGCCCATACCTATGGCATTGGGCTCTCACGAGCTTATCCAGACATTTTCTTTTACGGCTTTGGGTGTGGGGCCAGGAACCGCCCCGGTTTTTACAATGATTCTAAGGGGGGCAGAGCTGATTTTGGTTTTTATCGGATTGGTAATATTTTTACGCTTGGGCCTCAGGCTTCTTCAGACGGTTTTATTTAGGAAATTAGAAAATTTGATAAAATAGTGTATGATAAATAAATGGCTAATATAAATAAAGTTATTAAAATACTTATTACTTCTGATTTTTTTCTTCAGGCGGGTTGGGGCTTATCGGGCCCTATTTTCGCTATTTTTTTAACCAAGCAAATTCAGGGAGCGGATTTAAAGATGGTGGGTTTTGTGGCCGCTACCTATTGGATTGTCAAATCAGTCGTTCAGCCATTTATTGCTCACCAATTGGATAAAAATCATGGAGAGAAAGACGATTTCCTTTTTTTGATAATCGGCATGTACGCGGCAAACCTGGTGCCTTTGGGCTACATCTTTTCCACTCAGCCGTGGCACATTTTTAGCTTAGAAATTATCAGGGGTTTGGCCATGGCTTGCGTTATACCCACTTGGGCAGGTATTTTTACAAGGCATATTGATAAGGGCAGGGAGGCATTTTCTTGGAGTTTAGAAAGCACCGGCCTTGGCTTTGCTGCGGGATTTGCCGGAGCTTTCGGCGGGATACTAGCTAGTATTCTCGGATTTAAAATTGTTTTCGTCTTAGTAAGCGCATTTGGCTTGCTGGCCTCCTCCACTTTATTGCTAATCCGCCATCAGATTTTCTTAAAAAATCATTTTGCCCCACGTTTGCCTCCATCAGAAAAGCCATTCTAAGATAGTGTTCTATTCTGTCGTACGAAAAACCGCAGTCGCTCGTCCCAGCGGACTCGCGCTGCTCGGGACTCGGGCTCGCTCCCGAGCACTCAATGCATTGAGTGCTCGGACCATGCCCGCTCGCCCTGCGAAACGTTTTTCTTAACGGCAGAATAAAACACTTTCCAAAAGATTAATGAAGAATCAAGAAATTGCTAAAATTTTCTATGAAATTGCCGATTATTTAGAAATGGATGAGGTGCCTTTCAAACCTTACGCCTATCAGAGAGCGGCTATTGGCTTGGAGTCAATAGAAGAGGGCGTGGAAGATATTTACAAAAGAGGAGGCATTGGTGCGCTAAAAGAAATTCCCGGAGTGGGGGAAAGCATTGCCAGAAGCATTGAAGAATATTTGAAAACCGGGAGAATAAAATATTACGAGCAGTTTAAAAAGAGGCTCCCTATAAATTTGCAAGAATTAATTTCGGTCGAAGGCATGGGGCCCAAAAAAGCCAGAATTCTTTACCAGAAATTAGGCATTAGAAATTTAAAAGATTTAGAAAAAGCAGCAAAAGCCGGAAAAATCTCCCATTTATTCGGTTTTGGAGAAAAAACTGAAAAAAATATCTTAGAGGGGATTGCCTTTTTTAAAAAAAGCAAAGGAAGATTTTTATTGGGAGAGATTTTGCCGAAAGTCAGAGAAATACAGGGAAAATTAAAAAATTTTAAAGAAGTTGAAAGAGTTGACGTAGCTGGTTCTCTCCGCCGTAGAAAGGAAACTATTGGCGATGTGGACTTTTTGGTTATTTCAAAACATCCATCGAAAGTTATGGATTTTTTTGTTTCTTTGCCCGAAGTGGTTAAAATTTGGAGCAAGGGTACCACCAAGGCTTCCGTAAGAACAAAAGGCGGTTTCGATATGGATATTAGAGTGGTGCCGCAGAAATCCTACGGGTCTGCTTTGCAGTATTTCACCGGCTCAAAAGAACATAATATCGTTACGAGGCGCATTGCTATTGATAAGGGTTTCAAACTTTCAGAGTACGGGTTATTTATGGGTAAAAAAATGATTGCCAGCGAAACCGAAGAGGAAATCTACAAAAAATTGGGCATGCCTTGGGTTGAACCGGAATTAAGGGAAAATCAGGGAGAAATCCAAGCCGCCCAAGAGCATAAGCTCCCCAAAATTATCGGCTATAACGATATTAAGGGCGATTTGCATGTTCACGAAAAAGATAGTTCCATAGAAGAGCTTGCCGAGGCGGCTCAAGAAATGGGCTATGAATATCTGGGGATTTCCGACCACACCAAATCCTTATACATTGAACATGGGCTGGGCGAGAAACAGTTGATTAAAAGAAATAAGAGAATTGATAATCTTAACAAGGATTTTAAGAACTTTAAAATTCTGAAAGGCGCGGAGGTGAATATTATGAAAAATGGGTTAATGGATATAAAAGACGAAGTTTTGGCTCAAATGGATTATGTTATCGCCGGGATTCACTCTTTGATGAAAATGCCCAAAGACCAGATGACGGAAAGAATAATCAAGGCAATGAAAAACCCCAATATAGATATCATTTCTCATCCGACCGGCAGATTGCTAAAAGAAAGAGACGAATACCAGATTGATCTGGACAAAATTCTAAAAGCGGCCAAAGAAACGGGAACGATTTTAGAAATCAACGGCTCTCCTAATCGTCTGGATTTAAATGACCAGAATATCAGAAAAGCCAAAAAAGCCGGAGTGAAAATGGTCATCAATACCGACAGCCATCATGCGGGACAATTGCGCTTGATGGAGTTTGGCGTCTCGCAAGCCCGCCGCGGATGGGCAGAGAAAGAAGATATCGTCAATTGCTGGCCCTTGGAAAAACTATTAAAATATTTTAAATAAATGCCTTTGGAAAAATCAGCCGGAGCCGTAATATTTTATAAAGAACAAAATACTATAAAGTATCTCCTTTTGCATTACAGGGCCAGGCATTGGGATTTACCTAAGGGCCATATCGAGAAAGGCGAAAAGCCGAAAGAAGCGGCAGAAAGAGAAGTTCAAGAAGAAACTGGCATCAAAGATATCAGATTTATACCCGGATTTGAAGAAATCAATAAGTACTTTTATAGGCGGGAAAGCAACCTGCCTGCCGGCAGACAGGGAATTGTTTCTAAAATCGTTGTTTTCTTTTTGGCTGAAACCAAAACCAAGGAAGTTAAAATCTCCTTGGAGCATGAAGGATTTAAATGGTTGCCGTATGAAGATGCTCTGAGACAAATAACTTTTAAAAATGCCAAAAAAATTCTCCAAAAAGCCAATAATTTTATTCAGGGGCAGAGTTTATAATGTTGTGGACAGAAGAAAAAAATTGAGCTATTAAAAAAAGAAGGCGTTCTTTAACAACGGAGGTGCGCAATGTGCGGAATTTTAGGAATGTTGGCTCCTTACAATATTGCTCAAGATCTTTATACTGGGCTTTACGGCCTTCAGCACAGGGGCAAGGAAAGCGCCGGGATTGTAACTTATGATGGGATAAATTGCTGGCATCATGCCGATATGGGCGAAATAGCGATGGTATTCCGAGGCGATATTTTAAAGAATATGCCGGGACCGGTTGGTATAGCTCATAACCGTTACAGTACTACCGGCGAAAGCGAGCCGAGAAATATTCAGCCTATTCGCGATTTGTGGCATGGGCAAGAATTTTGGGTGGCGCACAACGGCAATATAGTTAATTCAGACGACTTAAGAAAATGGTGCCAGGGAAGAGGCGCTATACTCGAAACCACTTCAGATACCGGAGTTATGGCCAAAATTATCAGTTTGACCGGCGCTTCAAGTTTTGAAGAAGCGGTTATTACGGCTTTCCCGCGGTTCCGCGGCGCTTTTTCAATGGTTATTCTATACATGGGGAGGATAATCGCGCTTCGAGATACTTTTGGTTTCAGGCCTTTAAGTTTGGGACAAAAAGACGGCGCTTATTTTGTTGCTTCAGAAACAGGTGTTTTTAGCCACCTTAGGGCAAAACTTTTGAGGGAAGTAGAGCCGGGCGAGGTAATTTTACTGGGTCCGATGGGCCCTATAACCTTAAAGAAATTTTCCTCGCCGGAAAAGAAATTTTGCATTTTTGAATACATTTATTTCTTACGGCCGGATGCCAAGGTTTTTGGCAGGCGTGCCAGAACCGTTCGGGAAAGAATGGGAGAATTACTCTTTTTAGAACACCCAGCCCAAGGCGATTTCGTGCTTGGCATACCTGATTCCGGGGAAGATGCCGGGCGGGGATTTGCAAATATCTCAAGGATTCCAAACGGACGTAAAGTCATTTTGCGCACCCATCTCACTTCACGCACTTTTATCGAACCAATCCAGGAATTAAGGGAAAGGGGCGTTGAGCTTAAATTTGTTTTTTTTGAAGAGAATATCTTAGGCAAGAACATTATCATTATCGACGATTCTTTAGTCAGGGGGACTACTCTTAAAAAATTTATAGCTCGCTTAAGAGATGCAGGAGCCGCAAGAATTGATGTTCGCATCTCAAGTCCGCCGTATAGATTTCCGTGCCATTACGGCATTGATACTGATAAGATTGCCTCTGAATTGTCGGCAGCCAGATACCAAGGCAATATTGAAGAAATTAAAAAATGGATTGGGGCAGATTCTCTCGGATATTTAAGTATCGAAAATGCAACTAAGGCGATTATTGAAATTCCCGGGGAAACATTGGGGCCGTCTGATTTTTGCACAGCCTGCTTCACCGGGAACTATCCGATTCCGGGTTAAAATACAAAAAACCTCGGTTTTAGGCCGAGGTTTTTGTTTAAGATTTAGCTTGTTCCGCTATTTTCTTAAAAATTTCAGGATGATTTTGGGCTAATTGCGATAAGACTTTTCTATCCAGCTCTATCTTATTTTTCTTCAATCCGTAAATGAATTTGCTGTAAGTTAGGCCGTCTTCTCTGCAGGCGGCATTAATTTGAAGCTGCCAGAGCTTTCTCATATCCCTTTTTTTTCTTTTGCGTCCATGGAAAGCGTGCGCCATGGCGTGGCGCAAGGCGTCTTTAGCCAGCTTAAACCTATTTTTCCTGCCCCAACGGAAACCTTTAGTTTGCTGAAAAAGCCTTTTTCTTTTTTTGCGGACCGTTTTTCCTCGTTTTATTCTAACCATATAATTTTAATAGGATAACAACCTTTTAATTTTTTTAATTTCTGACTTTGAAACCTCAATCCATTTCCGTCCGGCTCTTTTTCTTTTTCCTGTTTTTTTAGCAAGAGAATGGTCCTGTCCCGAAAGCCGGCGGAGTATTTTGCCGTTCTTTGTAATTTTGAAGCGTTTTGTAATTGATTTGCGTATTTTTCCCATAATATTTATATTATTTTTTAGCGATAATCATTGAAAATCCTCGAGGGTCCCTTTTTAATTCCCTTTCGATTTTGTAAGGGATGAGAACCTGCAATAATTCCAAGAATTTTTTTATCTTCTCTTTGGCAAATTCCCCCAGCGCCTTCTCTCTCCCTTTTAACCTCATTTCGATTATAACCCTGTCCCCCTCTTTGAAAAATTTTTCTGCCTGCTGAGCCCTGACATTTAAATCATGCGAAGCCATATTGAAGCCGAGCCGTATTCCCTTTATCCCGCCTCCCTTGGCTTTTGCCCCTTTTTCTTTTTTCTTCAACTGATAAAGATATTTCCCAAAATCCATTATTTTGCAAACAGGAGGATCAACTTTTTCAGTAACTTGGATTAAGTCCAAACCGCGCTCTTGGGCCATTTGGATGGCCGCTTCCAAAGGAACCAGCCCCGCTTGTTTTCCGGTTTCGTCTACCAATCTAACTTCTTTCGCCCTTATTTGCCTATTAATTAATGGTTGGCTATTCAAGGTTATATAATTTTAGTTGCTGTGGAGGTGCGGGGTGTTGAACCCCGATCCAGAAATTTTGCCGGAGATCGTCTACAAATTTAGTCTGTTTTGCCATTCGGAATAGGGGATATAAAGCAGACAAAATTCCCTTATTCCTAGTCCCTGAATTTTTAATAACCGCTTGGGACAAAGACAGTTATCTATCTCGAGAAATATAACACCCGATTTCTTCTATCGAGAATTAAAGATTCGGATGGCCCAGCTTAAGCGTTAGCGTAAGCTAGAGCGGGTTGTTTAAATAAGTTGGCGCTTATTTTTATTTTATTTGCTGATCTCGGCTCATACTCCTGTCGAAGCAATTCACCCCCTCGCTTTTAACTCCATCTCTATTTCTCTTTTGATGTCTCTTTCTTTTAATAATTCTTTCTTGCTCGCTTTTTGCCTGCCTTTTGCTAATCCAAATTCCAGCTTAATTTTACCTTTCTTAGTATACACCCTTAAGGGTAGCAAAGTCAAGTGCTTCTCTTGGGATTTGCCTATAAGATAGTTGATTTCTGATTTGTTTAAAAGGAGTTTTCGGAGGCGGGTGGAGTCATAATCGGGCGGCGCATTTTTTGGCTGATATGGCGGGATATCGGCATTAAGCAAAAAAGCCTCCCCCGATTTCAAGACCACATAAGAGCCGGCTAGATTTATTCTTCCGGACTTGATTGATTTAACCTCTTGGCCGGTTAAAACCATTCCAGCTTCAAATTTTTCCAGTATATCGTAATTAAAATACGCTTTTTTATTTTCGGCGAATGTTTTCACAATTTCAGTTTAACACATTTTATCTTAAAAAAATAATAAATATAGCTTGAGACGGAGGTTTAAAGGGTGTAAACTAAAAAGTATGATAAGGCAAGAAATAACGGAGTTATTAAAAAGAGCCATTAAGGACTCTGGTTTTAAGGTAGCAGAGGCGGTTGTTGCGCATCCCGAAAATGCAGAATTCGGCGATTATGCTGCGAGCGTTGCCCTGCAGATTGCAAAAATTTCTGGCATGAGGCCAAAAGAAATAGCAGAAATACTAAAATCAAAAATTTCCGCCTATGCCAAAGATGAGGCGGACAAGCAAAATTTATTTGAAAAAATTGAAGTGGCAGAGCCCGGTTTTATTAATTTTTTTATTTCCAAAGAATATTTGCAGAATCAAGTTGGAGAAATTTTAGAACAAAAAGAAAAGTTCGGCCAGCTTAAAATAGGGGAAGATAAAAAAATTAATATTGAATCTGTCTCGGCAAATCCCACTGGCCAGCTGCACATCGGCAACGGCCGAAATGCTTTTGCCGGAGAGG
>JACPLM010000038.1 GCA_016186525.1 Candidatus Nealsoniibacteriota bacterium
GCCCTATACCCAACCGTTGCGAGGCAACGGTATACGGGTCGGGCTCGATGAAGATTTGAAAAATCTTCGTATAGAGTCCCCATAGCTCAATGGATAGAGCGCAGCCCTGCGAAGGCTGATATCGAGGTTCGACTCCCCGTGGGGACACAACTATGTTAACCCAAAACGAAAAACAAAAAAGCCAAAACTACAACCAAAAACCCAAAATGAACTTAAAACAACGGGCTTATTTGTATTCGATTAAATTGATTAAATTCATTGACCAATTACCTAAAGATTCTTCCTCGCAAATTATCGCAAAGCAACTTTTAAGGTCTGGAACAAGTATCGGGGCAAACATTGTTGAGGCTCACGGCTCTTCCGGAAGAAAAGATTTTGCTAATTTCTTCACTCATGCGTTAAAATCTTCCAATGAAAGTAAATACTGGCTGGGCCTGTTAAGAGATACTCAAAAAGCGCCGAAAGAAAAGACAGAAATACTACTCGATGAAACCATTCAGTTGGCTAATATTTTAGCCTCTAGTCTTTTGACTATCAGGGGTAAAAAAACTTTTTGATTTTAACTTGTATTTTTTTGTTTTTTACTTTTAATTTTGGGTTTTGAAAATGAACTTAACTACTCCTATTGGACAAATTTCCGGCATCGGGCCTATTTTCCAAAAAAAATTAAAAAAACTCGGCATTAAAACCGTTGGCGACATCATCTTCCACTTTCCTCATAGATATGAGGATTTTTCAAATGTAACGCCTATTTCAAAAATCAATGTTAATGGAAGCTGCTGCATTACAGGAAAAATTCTTGGAATTGAAAACATCCAGACATGGAAAAGAAAAATGGTTTTAACTCAAGCTGTCATACAGGACAATTCCGGAGCCATAAAAGCAATCTGGTTCAACCAGCCGTATTTAACTAAGGTTTTAAAAAAGGGCGATCCGATTTATTTAGCCGGTAAAACATCCTTGGGCAGAGAAGGGCTTTATCTTTCTAACCCAGCATATGAAAAAATCGGAGGCATCTCGCCGGTTTACCCGGAAACTGAAGGGCTTTCATCAAAGTGGCTCCGCAATATTATTAAGCCGCTTTTAATAAATTTCAAAAATTCAATTGCCGATCCCCTTCCCCAAAAGATTATTCAAGAAAACCAGCTGCTCCCGTTTTCTAAAGCAATTTGGCAGATACATTTTCCCGATTCTTTAGCGCTGGCGAAAAAAGCGAAGGAAAGATTTTCCTTTGAAGAACTATTTTTTATCGAGCTTTGGGTTTTAAGGGAGAGAGCTAAGCTCTCTCAAGAAAGGGCCTCTGCCATTCCTATAAGCTTAGGAAAACTGCAACAACTGGTGAAGTCCCTGCCTTTTAAGCTAACGGACGCCCAGAGAAAATCAGCTTGGCAAATTTTAAAAGACATAGAAAAGCCAAGGCCCATGAACCGGCTCCTGGAAGGAGACGTGGGTTCCGGTAAAACCGTGGTAGCGGCCTTAGCCATTCTTAACGCGGTAAAAGCGGGGTACCAAGCAGTTTTAATGGCTCCTACGGAAATATTGGCAAAACAGCATTTTAAAACAGTTTGGGAATTATTGAAGGATTTTAAAATGGACGTAGGCCTCATGACCGGGAATACCGACAAGTTTTATTCAAAAAAATTAAAAAACGACTCCATTGAAATATCGCGGAAAAAACTTTTAGAAAAAGCCGAGAAAGGAGAAATCAATTTAATAATCGGCACCCATGCTTTAATACAGGATAAAGTAAAGTTCGGCAATTTAGCTTTGGTGAGCGTAGACGAACAGCACCGCTTCGGCGTAGAGCAGAGAGCCAAGCTTTGCCAGATTTACAGGGGTGCGACCCCTGTAAATTTACAGGGGTCGCACCCCTGTGATATTCCGCATTTGCTGTCTATGACG
The DNA here is from genome assembly GCA_016186525.1 of Candidatus Nealsoniibacteriota bacterium. Classification (GTDB taxonomy): domain Bacteria; phylum Patescibacteriota; class Minisyncoccia; order Minisyncoccales; family MHMH01; genus JACPGX01. Next base: position 1,903 of record JACPLM010000038.1, read on the forward strand.
GCGACACCTATCCCCCGCACTCTGGCTCTGACTATTTACGGCGACTTGGACTTGTCTTTGATTGACCAATTGCCCAAAGGCAGAAAAAAGATTATTACAAAAATAATTTCCCCGGAAGAAAGAAAAAAAACTTACGAATTTATCAGAAAAGAAGCGCAAAAAGGAAGGCAGGCATTCGTGATATGTCCGCGAATCGAGGGGAAGAGGCCCGGCTTCCTCGAGGAGGCCGGGCCTCAATCGTCCTGGTCTGACGTAAAAGCAGTAAAAGAAGAATATGAAAAATTATCCAAAGAAATTTTTCCTGATTTGAGGGTGGCCATGCTTCACGGAAAAATGCCCGAATCGGAAAAAGAAAAGACGATGCGCGACTTTCGAAATCAAAAAGCTGATATTCTGGTTTCTACCTCGGTGGTAGAGGTGGGAGTGGATGTGCCCAATGCTACCATAATGGCGATCGAGGGAACTGAAAGATTCGGCTTGGCCCAGCTGCATCAATTCCGAGGGAGAGTCGGAAGGGCGCAATATCAGTCATATTGTTTTTTATTCGCCGACTCGCC